>JAEKKE010000472.1 GCA_019510535.1 Acidobacteriota bacterium | reverse complement strand
TAGGCAATCCCTTTCGCAGCCAGACTATCGATCAATGCATCATCCTCGCGCGATGCCAGATTGTACTGATTCTGCACGCCGACAACCGGAGCAATGGTCAGCGCTTCTTCGACCTGCTTCGCGGTCACGTTGCTCAACCCCAGGTGCCGGATCAGGCCTTGCTGCTGCAGCTTTGCCAGAGCCTCAAAGCGCTCCGCAATAGAACCTTCGGTCGGCGAACTCACGCCGCCCCACACACGCAGGTTCACGACATCCAGCACATCGACACCGAGATTGCGCAGATTGTCGTGGACCCCCTCCACCAGCTCCGCCGGCTCTTGTGCCGGCAGCCACTCGCCCGCCGGTCCGCGCCTACCGCCAACCTTCGTCACGATCGTCAGCCCGCTGTAGGGATGCAGCGCTTCGCGCAGGATCTGGTTGGTGACATGAGGACCGTAGAAATCTGAAGTATCGATATGGTTCACACCCCACTCCACGGCATCCCGCAGCACCGTTACCGCCATGGTGCGATCCTTCGGTGGGCCGAAGACGTGAGGCCCAGCGAGCTGCATTGCGCCATAACCCATGCGGTTCAGAGTGACGGTGGTTCCGGGAAACGTAAATGTTGGAAGTGTGAATGTTGTCTGCTGTCTTTCGCTCATGCTTTTCCTCCAAATTGCTTCAACGTGTGTTTAGATGAAGGAACCTTCAGCTTTGGAGTTCGCATTTGCCCACGACCTCTCCACGCACGCTGCAGCCGCGAAAAACGCCAGTTCAGGAGCGTTCCGCCGCCACCGTCGATGCTATTTTGCAGGCAGCTATTCAGGTTTTGGTCTCCGTCGGTAAGGAAAGGCTGACCACGACGCTTGTGGCCATGCGCGCGGGTGTCTCTGTGGGAACGCTCTATCAGTACTTTCCAAATAAAAGTGCGCTGCTGCAGGCCAGTCTGAAGCGCCATATGCACGGTGTCAGCACATCCGTCGATCACATATGCAAGGAATACCGTTCCGCCAGCCTGCTTACGATGGGCGCGGCGCTCATCGATGCCTATCTCAGCGCCAAGATGCGCAACGTTAAAGAGAGTGCGGCACTCTACTCCGTAAGCTCTGACCTGGATGGCCTCGCGATAGCCAAGGCCGCCGGCGCACGCGGACGCCGCGTTGTCGCCGAACTCTTCGCGACCGCAAGCGAAGGTCTCACCAAAGATCCGGAGATTGTCGCCACCATGGTGATGGCGGCGCTCAACGGAGTCTCACGCAGACTGCTGGAGGCGAAGTCGCCGGAACGCGAACTCGCTCCCCTGCGCGAAGAGCTACTTGTGCTCGTGCGTGGATATCTACTGACTTGTATTGCGACGAAGCCGGCCATATAGGACCGTATTGACGGACTCAGTCAGTGGGCCAGAGACCAACTTAAACTGGGTGGGAGCAGCGGGCTTCAGCCCGCTGATAAGGCTCAACCAAATAGATGGGCTTTAGCCCTGGGCTTTTTCCTCTCAAATAGAGAAGGCCCAGGGCTAAAAAGCCCGTCTTTATTGAGACCGGTAAACCGAGGGCTAAAAGCCCTCGGCTCCCACCAGGCTCGAGCTACGCTCGAGCCAGCAGCTATTTCTTCTTTGCAGCCTTTGCCGGAGCTTTCGCGACAGCCTTCTTCACGCTCTTCGCTGCAGCTTTGACAGGCGCGTGCTTAGCCGCCGCCTTCTTCGCGGGCGATTTCGCAATAGCCTTTGTTGGCGCTTTCGCAGCGGGCTTTGTTGGCGCAACCTTCACCGTAGTCTTCTTCACCGGCGTTGGAGCTTTCTTCTCAGGAGCCTTTTCTTTGACAGGCGCAGCCGTTGCTGCCGGCTTCTTTGCAACCGGCGCCGGCGCTTTGGCCGGCGATGCCTTTGCGGGTTCCGGCTTATGGTCCGCCTTCACCACTGCAGACTTCGGCGCTTCCACATGCTTCGGCTCTTCCTTCGCCACAGCCGGAGCCTGAGCCTCTGCTTGCTGCTGCCTCAGAGCATGCACCACCACACGCAGCATCTCTTCCTCCGGAGCAGGCTTCCCTGTCCAGATCTCGAACTGCCTTGCTCCCTGCTGGACAAACATCTCCACACCGGTGATGACCGGAATGCCCTTCTCCCGCGCCATGCGCAGGAAAGGCGTCT
>JAEKKE010000471.1 GCA_019510535.1 Acidobacteriota bacterium | reverse complement strand
CGTGAAGCAGAAGCTCCGAAAGTGTCCGTCGTCTTCCGGGATACCCAACGCAGGGAAACGCTTTAAGCGTGTACCTCAGCGGCTTCTATGAGACGGCTGTTTGAGTCAAGTTTTGTTTTTTCCTTCATTAGCGTTTTTGTATTTGCAGTTGCGGTAGTGTTTTTGATTCATCTCGGGGCTTCTATCCGCACTCGAAGTGAGCCGCTAAGGGACTCGGTGCCTGTTGGGACCCGATGGTGATGAATTGGGGCTGCTATCTAAAGCACGGCCTGTATGGCCCAGCCGCTGAGCGCAGTCACCCGGACACGAGATTGTCTTACGTTTCTACTTTGGCTATCCGCGGTTCAGGCTACGGTGGCCATTGCAGGTTGAGGGAAGGGTTGGAAGCTCTGCCCGCTGCGCCACATGCTGTGCAACAGGACCGCCAGTTTACGAGCTACCGCAACGATGGCTCGCTTTTTTGCTCTTTTGCCCCCACTGGAAGCCAGCTTGAGGCCCCAGCGGCGCAAGGCCGAGTCAGGACCGAAGCGGCCCAGGATGTATTGCGCCGACTGCACCAGCAGGCTTCGTAAATATCGGTTGCCGGTCTTGGAGATACCCAACTCCGGATCCGAGTCCCCCGACTGACTTTGTCCGGGTCGCAGACCGAGCCACGCACCTGCGGAACGGTTGCTTGCTATATCGGGCCGGTCCAGCGTGAGTACATACGTGGCCGCCACCACGGGCCCCACCCCGGGAACCGTGCGTAACACACCGATCTCCGGATACCTGGTAACCAGCTTTTCGATCTGTTCTTCCATACTGTCGATCTGACAGTTCAACGTCGCGATCTGCTCCAACAACGGAACCGCTACCGCCGTCAGCACAGACGGAATCGATGCTCGCACCCGCACAGGAAACGACTCAGTCGAACAGGCCGGCAGACGGCCGCCGGCGCTTTTGACCAGGCCGCGCAACGCGTTGACCACCATGGTCCGCGCACGCACTAACGTGGCCCGCGCCTGGATCAGGTTCAGGTCCTGCTGTCGCTCCATGCTGCGGTGAAGCAGCGGCGCCAGCAACTTAGGATCAGACGCTGCGAAGCGAGCCAACTGCTCCGCATCGTTGCGATCATTCTTTGATTCACTCGAGCTGATCGCCGCGATCTTGCGCGCATTGGCCACGATCACCTGATGGCCAAGCGACTTCAGCAACCGGCTTACCCACGGAGAGTGCGTGCCGCACTCCAGTGCTATTCGCTGCCGCTCCTCTCCCTCGAAATGACGTCGGAACGCCGCCTCCGTACTCTGGATACGACCTTCCTCGATCACTTCCTTCGCTTCGTTCAACAGACAGTAGTGGCTGTAACGGTCGCCCAGATCAAGCCCTACCGTCACCGCTGGCGTGTCACTGCCCATTTCCTTAAACCACCGCTTTTTGCTAACCTTCTTCATCGGCTGGTCTCCTTTAGCACCTCGAGTGCGTGCGAACAGCTTAGCTGCTTCGCCGAGGCCAGCCGTCTCATCCCATCTAAAGCCGCATGTTTTCTGGATGTCATGTCGGCACGGCTGAAAGCCGTGCCCTTAAGCAAGACGGTCGCGCAAGCGCGATGACAAACCTTTTGCGAAGCGAAAGGTTTGGGTAACAGCAGGTCCTTCGTTTCCTGCCGCAGCCAGCGAAGCTGGCCGGGGACCCCGTATGCTCAGGATGACAAAACGAAAGCGGTTCGAGCTTCACTCGAATACCCACATCTGCTTCGCAGATATGGGGCACCCGCCCGCTCTACCCGGATCTAGCCGCGGGTGCGGTAGGGTTGCGAGGTGAAGGTGATGGGCGTGTCTTCGCGGGTGGAGTCGAGGACGAAGATCTGGAAGGTTTCTGTGTTGGCGGAGACGCGGACTACGATGTGTCCCTGGCGGCTGCGGAAGTGGGGAACGAAGCGGTTATTCAGGAGCCGGTTTGCGGGCAGGGATTCTGTGGCGTAGACGTCGTGCTTTGCTGCTCCTGGCCATTCGCCGAGCATGCGTTGTGCCTGGGCTGGGCCGGGGTGGCCTACGTCCCATGCCTGGATGATGTAGGCCTGCGCGTCGAGGGCGCGGACGAACTCTGCTCCAGTGGAATCGAAGTAGCCGTGATGGTTGGCGGTGGCTA
>JAEKKE010000391.1 GCA_019510535.1 Acidobacteriota bacterium | reverse complement strand
GACGTCACAGTAGAAGCGGACACGGTGATCGAACCGTTCGTGCAATTGCTCGGCAAGAGGGCGGTCGGTGGTGACTGCCGCATACGCTCCTACTCTGTCATTCAGGACTCGACGATCGGTGAAGGTGTGACCATTCGCAACGGTTGCATCCTCGACCACGCTCACGTCGGCGGCGGAGCCATCCTTGGCCCCTACGCTCATCTGCGCCCTGAGAGCTATATCGGTGAGAGTGCGCACGTGGGCAACTTCGTTGAGACCAAAAAAGTGCGTCTCGGCAAAGGTTCCAAGGCCAACCATCTCACTTACCTTGGCGACGCAGTCATCGGAACCGGAACGAACATCGGCGCAGGAGTCATTACCTGCAACTACGATGGTGTCAATAAACATCAGACCACGATTGGGGATAACGTCTTTGTCGGTTCGGACTCCGCTCTGGTTGCCCCCGTCGTTCTTGGCAACGGTTCCCTGATTGCAGCAGGGTCTGTAGTCACACAAGACGTTCCGGAAGATGCTCTGGCCATCGCACGCGGACGTCAGGAGACCAAGCCTGGGTGGGCCTCTTCACGGCGAGCGCGTCTTCGTAAAAACTAGCGCGTATCGACAAACTCGGTTTGGCCCATGCACTGGGTGCCCCATGTCCCTCGGGGACATGGGCCCGGCCTTTACTGTCCCCAGCCAAAGAACCAATGTTTCTGAACTCTTATTAGAGAGGTGGAAAGACGGTCGCGCATAGCGCGATACCCCACCCCTAGCTTCGCAAAGAATGGGGCAACGAGTGCGCGGGCAGTTCAAAATGGCGGCCAGCAGCAGAGACGAGTGATGACGCCTTACTTCGCTGTACTCAACAAGCTCGTCCTCTGACCGGTACCGTAAATCGCCCGATACATCTCTCGGTTGCGCAGAATGGCCTGCACGTATTCACGCGTCTCGGTATACGGAATCGACTCCACAAACTCCGCCATGTCGCGATAGTCATTAGTCGACATCCACTGACGCACAGGAGTATCGCCGGCGTTATAAGCCGCCAGCGCGTACTCCACCTGTCCACCGAAGCGATCGATTGTCTGCCGCAGATAGATCGTGCCAAGCCGCAGGCTTGTCGCGGGCTGCAACAGATCATTGGTCGAAAATCTGCCAATGCCTTCTCGCTTCGCAAGCGATTTACCAACGGACGGCAGCATCTGCATCAGTCCGTACGCGTTCGCGCGCGATACCGCGCCAGGGTTGAACTCAGACTCTTGACGAATGAGCGACGCAACCAGATAAGGATCAAGACTGTTGCGCGAAGCATTCGCCGTCAGCTCGTTCCAGTACGGAGTCGGGAACAGCAGCTTCCAATACATTTGCGGAACATCGTCAACGCTGTACGCGAAATAAGAGGCGCCGCTCCGTTTTATCGCCTGTAGCGCACGCACATACTCGCCGTAGGAGGTATAGATCTCCGCCTGCGCCAACGTTCCCCACGTTGGGCTCGTCGGGCTTGCCTGAATCTCGGGCGCGATGTACTCGTTCAATCCGGCATTGGCCAGCAGACGAGCCTTGATGAGATGGGTGTCGTTCTCCGGCAGATTGTCGATCAGCTCCGGCACATCTGGCGCACGCACCGAGGCCAACGGCGCAGCAGGAGTTACGGCCGGCTGCTTCCCCAGGATGTCCAGCCGCTGGCGCGCCAGCAGGGCGTAGTAGTAGTTTGGGAAGCTGTCAGAAAGCGTCCGGTAGTAATTGGCCGCCTGGGAAAGATTATGTTCCTGCTCTTCATAGATGCGGCCTCTCCAGTAGAGCGCTGACGGCGTCTCGATCCCCGTCGGATAGCGCTGAATCTGCTCGTCCATCAAGCGAGCAGCCTCGGAGTAGTTCCGTGTGCGATAGCTCAACCAGCCGGCGCGCCAGTGAGACGAAGGACCATAGGTGCTGCGAGGAAACATACTGACAAGCTGGCTGTAGTAGCCTGCGGCCGTCCCGTATTCATGTTTGAGCAGGTACATGTTCCCTGCCGAGTAAAGCGACTCTTCCGTCCATCGGCTGCGCGGATAACGCTGGGTCAACTGCGTCACCAGACTGCCGTGCTGCCCACGGTCATCAGAGCTCCGCGCCAGCTCTGCGAGAAGATACAGTTTCAAGGCAGCCGAATCATCATCCGTCTGCGGCAGGCTCTCTGCCTCGCGCTTTGAAAGCCGCTTCAGCTTCAGGTCACACACCGCCGCATAGATATCCAAAGCATCACGGTCGCCAGGGCTCAGCGTCGCATCGTGCTGAATGCTGTGGTATTCGTCTGCTGCTTCGGAATATCGCTTGGCGTTGTACAACTGGTCGGCATGCACTTTGTGCTCGGTTGCCGTCAGCGGAGTTCCCATCGCCTGCAACTGGGCTCGAGCCTGTGTGGCCTCATAACTGAGAGGAAGCAGCGTGTAGATGCTGCGATACATCGCTGCGGCCTGATTGGTATTCCCGGCAAGCTGCCATGCTTTCGCTTGAGCGAAACGGAAGTCCGCATGCGAGGCTTGCGCTGTTCCAGTCAGCGAACTCAGTACACGCAAGGCTCCCTGCGGATCGTTCTGCTGCAGATATCCATTCGCCAGCACGACCGGAGCATTCGGCACAAAGATCGATTCCGGATGGCGCTGCGCAAAGTTCTCCAGCAGAGCGTAGGCATCGGTTCCCCGTCCTCCCTGGAGGGCCGCCTGCGCGCCAAGGTAGTCTGCGTAGTCATCCAGAGCCTCTCCACGCTGCGCTGCCTGGCGGAAGGCGTTGTAGGCATCAGAAAAACGCTTATCCAGCATGTAGGCATGGCCCATCGCCAGCCATGCCGCCGCTGAGGCCTCTCCATTGTGGCTGTTCGCATATGCCTGCACCCCGGCATAGGCCGCAGGCGACCGGGTTGCCGTCAGTTGCTGTGCCATCGGGCGGAGCTGTGACGACGCTACGAATGCGCTGGTCAGCTTGCGCGATCGCGCTGTTGGAGGGGAGCTGATGACCTTCTTCTTCCGTCCCCTGGCGGTCGGCTTTCCGGAGGCAGCTCGCTTCGTCCCCTTACCGGCGCCGGCTTTGGCAGGCGCCTTTTCGGCAGGTTTCTTTGTTGCTGCTTTCTTCGTCTGGGCATAGACCGTCCCAGAGAGCAGCAGCAGGAAACAAAACGGCAGAAAAGCAGCTATACGGCGGAACTTCATCGTCTTCTTTGCAGAGTATGATGCGTCACTGTGCGAAATTTCCTCTTACTGCAATTTTCCGCATCTTCGGCGATACCCTTTTCTGTAGGACAGGTCCACGGGCCCGTTGGTTTAGTATGGGTCTATCAGATATTTGCCCGGACGGAATAACGCCCGGCAACTCACTGTTTTAAAGAAAGCTTGCACCGGAATGCCGACCCCGACCATCCAATCCCCAGCAGTGGAAGAACATCCGGACGTTGCGCTGGTTGCGCGCGCCCGGGAAGGAGATACGGCAGCTTTTGAGCAGTTAGTCCGGCAGTATGACCGGCAGATCTTCCGGGTAGCGCAGCACATTACCCAGAACCGCGAGGATGCGGAAGACATTGTGCAGGACGTCTTCCTCAAAGCTTACGAGAAGCTTGACCAGTTCCAGGGAAATTCGAAGTTTTCCACCTGGCTGGTGCGTATCGCGGTGAATGAGAGCCTGATGCGGCTCCGCAAGCGGAAGACCAGCAGGACAGTCTCCATGGACGAAGATGTCCAGACGGAAGAGGGCGCAATTCCCCGCGACTTTGCCGACTGGAGCCCGAATCCCGAGCAGATTTACGGGCAGTCCGAATTAGGAGATATTCTGCGTAAGACGATTCAGGGCCTGCCGCCCGGTTTTAGAACAGTGTTTACGTTGCGCGATATCGAAAATCTTTCGACGGAAGAGACGGCTGAAGCTCTGGGACTCAGTGTTCCGGCAGTAAAAAGCCGGCTTCTACGCGCGCGGCTGCAGCTACGTGAGCGTCTAAGCCGGTATCTGAAACAGCCGGAAGGAGTTAAGCCGTGACCTGCACAGAGTTTCTGGCCAAAATGACCGACTACTTTGATGGCACCATCGCCAAAGAGCTGGAAGCCGAAGTCCGGCAACACATGTGCGAGTGCAGCCACTGCGAGGTCGTCGTCAACACCACCCGCCAGACGATCAAGATCTATCGCGATACCGACGTATACGAACTTTCCACCGACACCCGGGAACGTCTGATTGCGAACATTATGAGCAAGTGCCGCGGCAAAGGTTGCGCGTAAGTACCGAACCAGACACACCCCTCCCACCTTTTTGTCATTTACTCCCGGCTTCCCTGCGGCCTATCCTCGACGGGTACTTCTCTCATCATTTCTCCCGTCAGGGGATTTATCTGCCATGAGTTCACCCAATCGCAGGGTCAACGACCCTACTTTGACGCGTCAGCGCGGCATTCTTAGCCATCCTGGCACCCTTCTGGTTGCCGGCATGGCAATCCTGTTTACGGCTTATATCTTCAATGTCGGCGGCCTGCAGACCTGGGCCAACTCCGCATTCGACAACTTCAACCAGGGTGCACAGTCCCATAACGACTCCGTCGTAAATATGACGGTGGCCTTTGCTCCTATTGCTGCAGGTCTCGTCATTCTGCTCATCGCCTACTTGATTCTGCGTAGCCTGGGCCGGGGAGTCCGCAAGATGGCGAAAGAGAACCGGCTCTCTTCCCGTGGCTCGCAGACGATCAACGACTTCTGCGAGCTGGCGGCCAACGCCTCTATCAGCCACAAGGTGGCTTCGCACACCTATCGTTTTCTAACACCGTATTACCACGACGACGTTCGTTCCCGGCTCGAGGATCGCCTGCGCGATGATCTGCACATGACCGAGACAAAGGTTCGTGATGCTGTCGCCAACCTGCTTCATCGCTGCGACCGCAAGAAGAACCTCGATGCTCCCGTTGATACGGTGGTCACGGTTCTCGACCTGATGCGCTATGTCGAGAAGGCGCCCGCACACTTCCTCACTCACTCCGCGGTCAAGCGGCTCCGGGGAGAACAGAAGGGTCCTGAGGTCGTTCGCACCGCAGCCGTGGGAGAGACCAGAATGGTCAAGCCGCTGCATAAGCGCTCCGGAATGCTGGCCGCGGTCAAAAGTATCTCCGGCATGCGTAAAGCCGCCGCGGTGCAGAAGCCGGTAGAGCCCCGCGATCCCGTTGCCCGTCCTGTGAATCCTCCGGTCGAGATCGCCGCCGGACGTCAGGTAAAGCGCGACATCACCGTTCCTCGCGGAAACTAAATCGACGTTCAATAAAAAGAGGGCAGCGTCAAGGCTGCCCTCTTTTTATTGACATCTTTCCGTCTTATCGTACGACCTGCTGGAAGAGGGACGAAGACAACAGGCTTGAGAACTGGCTGTCCGAGGATGCATAAGCGACGGTGATGGTTCCGCTGCTGGAGCTAATCGTCGTGTGATCGAGCGCCTGCTTCTCATCGGTCGAGCCTGAGCCCTGTTTGTACATCGAAACCGCCTTCATCAGGGAAGCAATTGTCGCAGCGGTTACCGTGTCGGAGGTCACCACCGACATATCGAACTTCACGCCGTTGGAGAAGTCCATGGTGTAACGCGAGCTCTTCATCCGGTTGCGTACGGTGTCATAGTCCGCCAGTTGCGAGGCATCACCCATGACGCTCTTCATCATCGTCTGGGTTCCCTTCTGGTCCAGAAGGCTCCAAACCGCCTTGTCATCGACATTCGGCATCTCAGAGGCAAGCTCACCATTCAGGAAGTTAGGAATATTGCCATCGCGCGCCTCCATGGATGTGCGCACGGCATTTTTATCGCCGAAGACCATCGTTGTCTGGTTCAGCCAGACAACGCTCATGCCCTGGGCTCCCATGGGATAGATTGCGTTATTCCGCAGCATGGTGGGCTTGATCTTGTTCTTGGCGAAATAGGCCATAATGTCCCGGGTGCGGAACTGGCCCTGCGCGATACCGATAATGTTGGTCGAACTGCCCTCGCCTGTCCGATAGGCCACGAAAGCCAGATTGTCAGCGTCCTGATCAACCTTCAGGCCAGAGCTCTTTAGCGCCGATTCCAGCCGTTTCAGCTCCGGAGGGAGAACCTTATCCTTCAGCGCCATGGCAGCCGAGGAGTTCTGCATCGCGCGATAGTCCACGGTAATAATCTGCTGCACGTCGCGCGGAATTGCAGACTTGGCGTCCGAGGACAACTGCGCGGCCGGAGCAGCCGCTGCTGCAGCAGCCAGCACCATTGCCATGAGGGTTTGCTTCATTGTTCTGTGGTTCCTTTTATCTTGGGGGTTCTGCCGCCAGATCGCTGGCTACAGTGATTCTCTCTCATCTTCAGACGGATACAACCCGGCCTCGGTTACCTTTAGAGCAATTCTCCTAATACTGTAGCGTTGGATAAATCTGCGAATGCCGTTTTCCTCGAAGGAAAACGGCGCAAATAGCCAAAACTTCGCTCTACACCTTTAGGAGAATTGCTTTACGGCCAATTGAGCGGATGCTTTAACCTGCGTTCAAGGACCTTCATCTCCGGGTCAAACCCCGGAACCTGACTCACCCAGGCCGCAGACGGATCATACGCCTGTTCAGGAATCAGACCAATCAGCTCTCCATCAGCGATGCTTGAACCGTGGCGGGCCGCAAGCTGACGGGCGCGCTCATGCACCTCCGCAACCGGCGTGCGATGAAAATCCGTGATGTTAATACTTACCTGCGCTCGACCTTGCGCCAGGACACCCATCGCCTTGATACCGTACATGCCGCCGCCGGAAGCGCGAATCTCTTTTGCGATGGCACGTGCAATCGCGACATCTGGGTCATGCAAATAGATGTTGTATGCGATCAGGAACTTGCGCGCGCCCACAGCGGAAGCGCCTGCGGTTGCATGCAGGTCAGGTCCACCAATGTCCGGACGGCGAGCTGCATCCTTGCGAACCGCATCGCGCAAACCTTCGAACTGGCCGCGTCGAACATCCTCCAGGTTCACACGGTCTGGACGAGCCGCGGCAGCCTCGTAGAAATACACCGGAATCCCATACCGCAGCCAGATCTGCTGGCCGGCCTGACGGGCGAGCATGGCGCACTGCGGAAGGGCGTAGTTCGCCACCGGGACAAACGGAATTACGTCGGCGGCGCCAATACGGGGGTGGACACCTTCCTGGCGGGTCAGGTCAATCAGCTCTGCCGCTTTCCCTGCCGCACGGATGGCCGCCTCCGCCACCGCCTCGGGCGCTCCGGCAATGGTTACCACGGAGCGGTTATGGTCGTTGTCCAGCGAATAGTCCAGCAGGCTGACGCCTTCCACCTTCATGGCGGAGACAATCGCGCGTACCTTCTCCGGGCTCACACCCTCTGAGAAGTTTGGAACGCATTCAATGATGGGGCTTCCTACTTCCACCATGTGTATCCCACGTTGAACTGCAGCGTCACATTTACTCCAGGGTTCCGGTCACCCATCGACGCATTGGAGATATGAACCGCATTGGCCCCGAAATCGATAGAACGCAGACCGCCCGCTCCCTGAACCCAGGGCATAATCCGCCGATGGTTCGTCATGTTCCAGCGCATGATTACCGGAGTCAACGACACACCGTGATATGTTCCGCCCACCGTATACGGAGGCGAGCACACCGTCAGCGACGAGTTGCACTTCACACGCTGGAACTTCGGCACATTCGACTGCCAGTACGGAAACAGCTCTGCTGCAAACTCGAACTGTCCCTTTAAAAAACCGGAGCCGAGTTCCGGCGTCAGCACTCGACCCACATGAACACCGGCCATGATGAACTTGTAGCCGCTACGATTGTCCGTAACACCTAATCCTCCCTGAACCAGAGGACCATACTCCCAACCCGGATGACTGGCAACTTCACGTACGGGAGACTGTATGGCGGTCTGTGCCACTGTCGGCATTGCCAGAGCAGCACTCATCAATGTACTCACGATCCATTTCTTCACTTACGCTTCCCTCTCCGTACAGAAGAAAGCCGCCGAATCTGCCGGCGGCTCTCCACTCATATTCCTGCAGTGTGAATCAGCCGGCCACCTCGGCCATTTCCATATCGAAGTTGGAGTACACATTCTGCGTATCGTCCAGATCTTCGAGCGTCTCCAGCAAACGATTCATCGCAGCCGCCTGCGGACCTTCGAGTTTCTGATAGGTCGAAGGAATCATCGTTACTTCGGCAACCTCAGGAGTGATGCCGGCGCCCTTCACAGCCGTCAAAACGGCCTCGAAGTCTTTCGGAGCGGTCAGCACTTCCCAGCTATCACCGTCACCAGAGAGATCATCCGCTCCAGCGTCGAGAACGATCTCGGTCAGCTTGTCCTCGCCCACAGCATCCTTCGCCACCACGATCAGACCTTTCTTCGAGAACATGTAGCCTACCGAGCCTGACTCACCCAGGTTGCCGTTGTTCTTGGAGAAGGCATGACGAATTTCGCTCACCGCGCGGTTACGGTTGTCGGTCAGTACTTCGACGATGACCGCAACACCACCGGGGCCATAGCCCTCAAAGGTGATCTCTTCATAGGTCGCGCCTTCGAGCTCGCCCGTGCCGCGCTGGATGGCGCGCTTGATGTTATCCGCCGGCATATTCTCGGCCTTAGCTGCAGCAACTGCTGTACGCAGCCGAGGATTGCCGTCAATATCACCGCCGCCCTGTTTCGCAGCGATCTGGATTTCCTTGATCAGGCGTGTAAAGATCTTGCCGCGCTTGGCATCCAGAGCGCCCTTTTTATGCTTGATTGTTGCCCATTTTGAGTGGCCGGACATTGCGGTTCCCTACCAATTCCGTGTGAAATCTTTGCCTTCAGGCACCCGTCGATTTTACCACTTGGCGGCTGTTTCTCCTCGATCCCCAACGCTATACAGCTGGTTCGCCGAGAAGGTTTTCCAGATTCAATGGCCGTGTGTACATCTGTAACTCGCCGGATTCAGTCCTCGGCCACCGTTCCTGCGGACGATCCCAGTACAGTTCCACACCGTTCTGATCCGGATCGCGCAGATAAAGCGCTTCGGAGACACCGTGATCGGCAACGCCCTCCAGTGGAATCTTCGCTGCGATCAGCCTCCGCAGTGCATCTGCGAGATGTGCGCGCGTCGGATACAGGATTGCCGTGTGATACAGCCCCGTTGTTCCAGCTGCGGGAGGTGTTCCTCCACGGCTCTCCCACGTATTCAGTCCGATGTGATGGTGATATCCGCCGGCCGAGAGAAAGGCGGCCTGGTCCCCCAGCCGGGTAGTGATCTCAAAACCGAGCACTCCGTGGTAAAACGCGAGTGCCCGGTCCAGATCGGATACCTTCAGATGCACGTGCCCGATACGGGCTCCTGCAGTGATCGCTGAAGTCTGTGACATACAGGTCTTTGATGACCTTGAAGCTAGCTACGGCTCATAATCGTCCGCTCGTAGACCTTTACATACTCCTTTGCAGGCCCGTCCCAACTGAAGTCCTGCCGCATACCCCGTTGCATCATCGAGGTCCACGTTGGCTTGTCCTGAAACGCCTTGAGCGCCCGCCTGACCGCATCGAGCATTGCCCAGGCAGAGTATCCCACAAATTTAAAGCCATTCCCACTGCCATCCGTCTGCTCATCAATGGTGTCCTGCAAACCTCCCGTCGCACGCACGACCGGGACGGTACCGTACTTCAACGAATAGATCTGGTTCAGGCCACACGGCTCATACCTGGAGGGCATCAGGAATATGTCGGCACCAGCCTCAATCTTGTGCGCCAACACGTTGTTGTAAGCAACACGTACCCGCATCTTCTGCGGATAACGCTCCGCAAGCTCTGTGAGCAGATGTTCATAGTAGGCCTCTCCCGTACCCAGCGCGACGAGAGCGACGTTCTCTTTCATCAGATCTTCCGCAGCCTGAGCGATAAAATCGAACCCCTTCTGCGTTGCAAAGCGCGACACGATTCCGATGACAGCGGTGTCGTCATGCACGCCATCGAAACCGAAGGCGTGTAGCAGATCGCGTCGGCACTCCTTCTTCCCTGACAGATCCTCGGGCGTGTAGTGGTCGGCAATCAGAGGGTCGGTCGCAGGATCCCACTGCTCATAATCCACGCCATTCAGAATTCCCACCAGGTCGCCGGAGCGACGTCTCAACGTGTCTTCCAGCCCGCTTCCGAATTCGGCCGTCTGAATCTCCTGGGCATACGTCGGACTCACGGTAGTGATCGCGTCAGCGTAGACGATGCCACCCTTCAGGAAGTTCAGATTGTCATACTGCTCCAGCTTGTCCATCGTGAACATGTCCCACGGCAGCAGCAGGCGCTGTATCGTCTGCGGGGGAAACCATCCCTGATAACCGGCATTGTGGATGGTGAGAACTGTCGGCACCTTGCGGAAGACCGGGTCAAAGAAATAGGTCGAGCGCAGATAGACAGTGATCATCGCTGCCTGCCAGTCATGGACATGGAAGACTTCCGGCACGCCTAATATCTTTGTCGCTTCAATCACAGCACGGCTAAAGAGTCCGAAACGCTCGGCATTGTCCGGATAGTCGCCGCTCGGCGTTGCATAGAAGCTCTCGCGATCGAACAACTCCGGGCAGTCAATAAAGTAATACTGCACGCCCTCGGTCTTGCCGCCGTCGAGCACTCGGACGAAGCGGTTGTAGTACTCGAACGGAATTGTGATGCTCGGCACCACCACGCCGGCATGCGGCGCCAGTTTGGCAACCTGGCGGTAATACGGCAGAAAGACTTCAACCTTGTGCTCAAGGCGGGCAAGGGCCTGCGGCAGAGCACCTACAACATCAGCCAAACCGCCTGTTTTCGCCCATGGTGTGCACTCTGACGCCGCAAAGACAATATGCATCGTTCGTTCTTCTCTCCCGAAGCAGCTAGTCTATATCTCACCGCCGCTTCTCCCTAACTGAGATGCACGCACAACACCGCCGGACGCTTTGAACTCACTATGCCGAAACACAAACCGAAACTTGGACAGAACTTTTTAGTTGATGACTCCGCCCGCTACCGCATTGCAGATGCCCTTGGCGACATCTGCCGCCGTATCGTGCTTGAGATCGGTCCGGGCAAGGGTGCAATTACCGAGATCCTTGCCGGACGCGCAGGCAGGCTGATCGCGATTGAGCTCGATAATGAACTCGCTCCCGTGCTCGCTGCCCGCTATGCAGACAGAGAGTATATCCGAGTTGTTCATCAGGACATCCTCGAGACCGATCTCACCTCGCTCATTCCAGCGGGAGAGAAAGCAGACGTAGTCGGCAATCTTCCCTACTACATCACGTCGGATATCCTGCTGCATCTCTTCGCCGCCTCAGGGCATCTTGGCCGGGCCGTGGTGATGATGCAACGGGAGGTCGCCGAACGTGTTGCAGCCACTCCCGGTAATCGCGATTATGGTCTGCTCTCGGCAACATCCCAGCTCTACTGCCGCGTCGAAAACCTATTTACTTTGCCTCCCAGCGCGTTCTCTCCTCCACCGGAGGTCTATTCGACCGTACTTCGATTTACCTTTGCGCCCCGCTTCCATGAGCTTGGCATTAATGATGCCTCCGCCTTCGACCGCTTCCTGAAGCAGTCGTTTGCTCAGAAGCGCAAGACGCTCAGCAACAACCTGCGGAGCGCAGGCTATGAGATGCAGCAGCTCATGGCAGTATGGCCTGCTTCGATTCCGCCACAGGCACGGGCAGAGGCTCTCTCTCTGGAACAGATGGCCGAACTCTACCGCGCACTGCTCGAGTCTATTTAGGCGAACGCGAGGGCTGCGACGCCGGAGGCGACGAAGGAGCGGGCCGGGACGGAGCGGGTGCTGGTGCCGGTGAAGGCGCCGGAGGCGGTGCGCTCTGTCGTGGCTGCGGTGCAGGCTGGGACTGGTGCCAACTCGCCGGTGGCTCAGGACGCTGGACCGGTTGCGGACGCGGTTGCTGCTGCACCGGAGGCTGATTGATGTGTCCCGGCGCCGGACGACTCTCCACTGGCCGCTCCGGATTGCCAACATTCGTCCCTGGGGCCGGACGTGTCACCGGCTGGGCGGGCTGCTGCGGCGACTGCCCCCTTGAGCCTTGATTTCCCGCCCCTTGATTGACCGTCCCTTGATTGACCGTCCCTTGATTGACCGTCGGGCTCACAGTTCTCCATCCGCCCGGCACCACGGGCGGCACCGGCTGTGCCTGAATGGGAGTCGGCGTTGGCCCATTATCCTGCAGCGCTGACGGACGCGTTGGCCGTCCGCTGTCGTCTCTTGGAGCGCGCACTGTCCCCATCACCGGCTGCCGGTTACGCATTGGGAAATCCTTCTGTAGCGACGAACCTACCGCAGAGCCTCCGCGCGGCGTATACGGACCGCCAATGGGACGTAATGGGTCAATCTGCTTTCCGGCAAACATCACCGGCCGCGGATCGCGTCGCCCGATCGGATGCACCTGAATCGGTCCACGCCGCACCGGAACGATCGGGTGTACGCCCCCCGGTCCAATCGGACCAGGAATCGGCCGGCGGATCGGTCGCCACACGCGCGGCGGATTTATCACATTGACCGTCCATACCGAGCCGCCGCCATAACCCCATCCCCAGCGGCGGCAGCCGCCGGCAGGCACCCAACCCCAGCCAAAACTGTCCCAATAGGACCATGAGCCGCAGTAGAACGGAGTCCATCCCCAGCCATAGCCTGAGACCCAGATATACCCGTATCCCGGGTACCAGACCCAGTTCCCATAGCCGTAGGGATCCCAACTCATATCGACAGCCATCGGAGGCTGCCAGACACGGCCGTATCCAGGCAAGTCATACCAGTTGCCATTGGCATCGAGATCGCTCCAGCCATAGCCGCTGTCCTGGGCGTAATCGTTCCGGGCTTCGGTACGTTGCGCCGCTTCGGTTGCCGCCGCCTGGTCACGCTCCTCATTCCAGTTGTCCCAACTGTCCTGACGTACGGACTTCGACAGGAAATACCGTCCACTGTCGGCAGCATCCGGCTCAAACTGCTCTCCCGCACGGACATTCGCGCTGTAGCCACCCTCACGCTCCACGTGCAGGCTGCCTTGCATCACGGCCACTTCTACGGGAGCCTGATCCAGGCTGACACGGAAGGAGCTGTTTTCGACCGGGGTCAACGAAGCCGTCCCAGCCTTGAGGAAATACCCATTCTGGTCGGCAATCCGCAACTCAAAGTACGCCATCCCCTGATCGAGCGATAGCTGTGTCAGATATCTCCCCTGATCTGTATTCATGCGAACCAGGGTCAGAGCGCTCTGAGGTGTCAGGCGCGCGATGCTGCCGTCTTCAAACTCAATCTCAGCCTGGCCGTCATCAGACGTAACAATGCGCTGACCTTCAATCAACGGCAGGTTCGCCTGGGCCTCACCAATCTGGGTGTTATCGCCGTACAGCACCTGCACATTGCCCTGTACAAAGCTCAGACGGGCGGCGCGCATTCCAGGAGCGGGGGCCGATTGCTGACCGGCGAGCCCGATGACTCCACAACCGACCAAGAAGAGCGCCACCAGAATTCCGCGTATTGCCCTGAACCGGTTCATAGGGCCCCCATTCTCTCACTTGTATTAACGCATGTGCATAAGAAAGGTTCTTACCTTATTCCGGTACTGCGATCACGAAAGGCAATCAGCGAATTACGCTGTTTCAGATAGTTCGCAGAAAGAGCTACTTCGCGTTATTCAGCAGCGCTTCAGCCTTGGTGCGTACCCGTTCCATCAACGACACATCCTCGGTGATCTTCCGTAATGTCGGCTCAATATTCTGGATCTCGAGCGCCCATCCAGTCTTTACCGAATTGCCAAGCGAGGTCATCTCAGCATCCAGGCCCAGGCGATCGAAGCGGTGCAGATATGCGAGGCGCTGACCGGTCTCCATGGTGAGGGCGATGCCCTGAAAGATGGACGTCACCTTCTGAATCTCTTTGTCGTCGGAATAGTTGTAGCTGCAGCTTCCGCTGTCTGAGGATCCTGTCCAGGTAAGAACTTTTTTGCCAGTCTGCGCCATGTTCTTGAGGTGCGTCTCGCACTGCACTTTGCGGAAACCGTCAGTGGCCTTCGCCTCCGCCCATATGTGCTCAAGATTCTCCTGGCTTACGGCGATTGGCGCTTCCGTATCGATGCCCTGCTGGTTGCGCGCGCGATAGACCCCTTTTCCGTCTTCTCCGAGAATGATCTCGTAGTGGGTGGTCTGTACCTGCGGCCGGTCAAACGTAAACGTGACGGTCGGCGGCGCCGGGGATGCCAATGCTGCCGGAGGGACCTGCAACACAAAAGCAAGTAGGAAGAACAACGTAGTAACGTGCGTCATCGTACTCCTGCCAGCGAAATCGCCGACTCTGTCTGCAAAGTATGAATATGAGTGATAGCGATTGCCAGCGCATCTGCGGCGTCGGCCGTCTCGAACTGGTTCTCAATCTCCAGAAGCCGCGCCACCATGAACTGTACCTGTTCTTTCTTGGCGAGGCCATAGCCAACCACTGAGCTTTTGATCTTCAGGGGGGCATATTCGGCAACCTGCAGATTACAGGCAGCGGCCGCCAGCAGCGCCACACCGCGCACCTGTCCAAGCTTCAGGGCCGACTTCACATTCGCGGAGAAAAACACGTCTTCGATCGCTACAACATCCGGAACGTAGGCGGTCAATAATCCGGCCAACTCCGTATAAACCTGATGAAGGCGGACTGGGGTTCGATCCTTTTTGTTCAGCTTGATCGCACCCGCAGCTATCGGAACCAGACGGGGAGTGCGCGCGCTTTCATCGGTCTCAACGACTCCCCAGCCGGTGAACTCGGTGCCGCAGTCGATTCCGAAGACACGCATGGTGGCAGTCTACCTGCGGAAGAATACGCCGGCATAGTGTCAAACAACACTCCCTAAGAGTGTTCACAACGACTTCCGCGAACGCTTCTCTCCTAGCGGGAGATCCCTTCGAGCGGAGAGCTGGCCGTTGCGTAAAGCTTCCTGGGCATACGTCCTGCCAGATACGCCTGCCGACCGGCGAGCACCGCGTGCTGCATCGCTTCTGCCATCAGAATGGGATCGTTTGCCTGGGCAATCGCCGTATTCATCAGCACGGCGTCAAAGCCCATCTCCAGCGCGATGGCAGCATCGGAAGCCGTGCCGACGCCGGCGTCCACGATCAGGGGAACTTCGGTGATCATCTCGCGCAGGATACGGAGGTTGGCGACGTTCTGAAGTCCGAGACCGGAGCCGATCGGCGCCCCCAAAGGCATCACCGCAGCCGCGCCGGCATCGATGAGTCGCTTCGCAAATACAATGTCATCAGAGGTATACGGGAGAACAGTAAAGCCTTCCTTGACGAGAACCTGAGTTGCTAACAGCGTTGACCCGACGCACGGCCACAGTCACCATCTCGGCTCCCGAAGCTTCAATGGCGCGCTGGGTCTCAGGGCCGTCTTTGTACTTCCCTGTACCAACAATGAGTCGCGACTGAAAGGCCTTTCCGGCGATAACAAGGGGTTCCATAGGGCTATTCTAGGACCTTTCGAAAGAAGCAGGGTGTCGCGATACCGTTTCGCAATCTTCGGCTTAAACGCGCATGGCCTGCGGCGAACCGGCAGGCCATGTAATAGCGCGGTGAACTGTTGAGATTGACCTGAGGCGTACCCACCTATCGGGGGCCTCGGCAGGAGCTACGAGTCTTGCCAGGTCTAAGGCGGGTCGCCTTAAGCCTCAGTCACCTCACGTGCATTGATACAACTGTGTGAGTCACATTTCATAGGCTGGATCATCCTCCTTTCCCGTGTATGGCTAACCTACACCGACCGCCATACCAGGTCAAATGCGTACATCCCATGAAATCAAAACCTGCATCGGAGCCTTTTGAACGTATGAAGGAGAGCTGATGAAGGCAGCGACGGTTGTTGGTATCCTCTTGATTCTTCTTGGAGTAGCAGGCTTCGCCATGGGCGGTTTTAGCTTCAGGGAACACAAAAAAGATGTCGATCTGGGACCAGTCCAGATCGGCCATGAAGAGAAACACGGCGTCGCGATTCCACCGGTCCTGAGCGGTATTGCCCTGATTGGAGGCATTGGCCTGGTCGTTGTCGGGGCCAGAAGCAGAGCGGCTTAGTTATTTCAGATACGAACGCAGCAGGTCGATCAAATCTTCAGCCAGCTCCGGCGAGATCGGCCTTTGCGTTTCTCCACCTTCGGCGAGGTGGTGGCGAATGTGGTCTTCCATCACTTCAGCCATCAGGCCATTCACACCGCCGCGAACCGCGGCTAGAAGCATCAGGACGTCAGCACAGTACTCTTTGCTCGTCAGGGCACGCTCAACCGCATCGAGCTGGCCGCGTAGACGGCGAATGCGATTGCGCAACTTTAGAGCTTCTCGATCCGTGGTCGACATTTAATGTGCTCTTTATACCCTACTGGGGTAGGGTATCTCAATCTCGAACTTTCAGAGGAAAGGAGGAACGCCCATGAAGCAAACAATTCGCATGCTGTTGCAGCT
>JAEKKE010000390.1 GCA_019510535.1 Acidobacteriota bacterium | reverse complement strand
AAGCCGAAGATTCGCAACAAGCAGTGGGGCGGGTCACTCGGAGGTCCGGTCCTTCATGACAAGCTCTTCTTCTTCGTCGACTATGAGCGCCAGAAATATGTGATCGGCGCCAGCGGTTCGGCAACCGAACCCACAGACCAATGGGTTGCGAAAGCAACCACGTTGCTCAACAATCACGGTGTTGCTGTAAGCCAGACCTCCCTCAATTTGTTGAGCGCACTTTGGCCTCTTGGTAATAAACCAGGTGCGGCGACCACCAATAACTTTACCGATGCTCGTCCGCAGAGCGGCTACAGCGACAACGCAGTCGGCAAAGTGGATTGGAACATCAACTCGAAACAGACACTCTCGGTTCGTGCTGGTCGCTCCGGATCACGTTCACAACTACGCCATCACGCACAACTGGATGCTGTCGAATCATCTCTCGAACCAGGCTCTGGTTGGTATCAACTACTTCGGACAGACCTTCAACGACAATGTTCACAACCAGAACATTCCTGCCCTGGGCCTGAACACTGGCGTTACCAATTCATCCCTTTTCGGCGCTCCCAGCATCACTATCACTAACTTCGATCAGGTCGGTGTTACACCTCCATTGGGCCGTCAGGACTACACCGGTCATATCACTGACACGGCGACGTTGGTCTGGGGTAAGCACCAGTTCCGTTTCGGTGGTGAGTTCCGTCGGAACTATATGAACCTGCTCTATCAGCGCAACGTTCGTGGTGTCTTCTCCTACAATGGAACCGCTTCGGGTACGCTGAATGCCAACACGAAGGGTGATTACTCTACAGATAGCTCCCTTGAGTCCGCTGCATCGGACTTCTCGGTTCGCTCGCTCGCTGACTTCCTGGCCGGTTATGCCGCCAGCGGCAGCATCGTTCGCGGCGTTTTGCAGCGTGATGTTTTCGTCAATCAGTGGGATATCTTCGCCCAGGATCAGTATCAGATCAGCCCAGCTCTGACGCTGAATTATGGCGTCCGTTGGGATTACTCCGGACCGGTCTATTCAACGAACGGTACGTTCTCCAACTTCAATCCGAACGCCACCAACGGTTACTCGATCGTCGGTCAGGACATCTCCACGTTGTATCCGCGCCGCTATACCAATGTTTCGCCTCGCTTTGGCTTCAGCTCGAAGGTGACGGACAAGCTGGTAGTTCGTGGAACATATGGACTGTTTTTCGATCTGCCTAACCTGAACGGGTTCTTCGACAACCGTCCTGGCAACGGCGCTTCGGTTGGTGTCCAGGCAAATAACGCTGGTCCGAATCCCGTGTTTACCGTCTCGAACTCGTCTCCATTCCGCATCGTTACCAACACGGATCCATTGCCGAGCTCCCCGAGCGCCGGTGCAGTCTTCGGCGTCTCTACGGTCTCGCAGAACTTCAAAAACGCTTACCTGCAGAACTACAATCTGAACACCGAGTACCAGTTGAGCCGCAACACGGTCTTGCAGGTCGGCTACGTTGGTTCGGTGGGCCGTCACCTGTTCAACCTGCGCGACATCAACCAGGCGGCGCAGAATACGGGCAAGAGCACGGTCCAGAGCAGCCGTCCGTACTACTCGAAGTTCCCAACGTTTGCTGCCATCAACCAGTATGAATCGAGCGCGGGGTCGAACTACAACTCGCTTCAGGGATCGATCCGTACCAGCGGATTCCATGGCATCACCGCGCAGGGGTCGTATACCTACGGTCACAGCTTCGACAATGTCTCCGGAACCCGCGGTTTTGCTCCGCAGGATTCACGTAACCTCGCCGCTGAATATAGCAGCGCGGACTTCGATGTGCGCCACACGTTCAATGGCTACATCGTTTACGAGATTCCCACATTCAGCAATAACCTGAAGGCTCTTACGTCGGGATGGGAGGTCAACAGCTTCATGACCTTCTTCACGGGTAAGCCGTTGAATCCGAAGACCAGCGTCAATAACAGCGGTACTGGCGAGTTCCAGGATCGTGTGGACAAGATTGCCGACCCCTACACCAGCGACCGTACGGTGACGCGTGCCAGCGCCTCCGCCGGTGCCTATGTGCAGTGGTTCTCCAAGTCCGCTTATGCAGCTCCGGCTGCCGGGACCTATAGCTCCACGCAGAGAAACTCGGTACGTGGCCCGGGTCTTGGAACGGTTGATGCCTCGTTGGTGAAGAACACCGCACTGTACGAGGGTGTCAAGCTTCAGCTCCGTGCGGAGATGTTCAACATCTTCAATCGTCTGAACCTCGCGGCTCCGAGCGGTAGCTTCACCTCGGGCAACTTCGGCCGCTCGACCACAACCGTCGGCGACGCTGCCGGTGCACCTGGCATCGGTTCGGGCGAACCGTTCAACGTGCAGTTCGCCGCGAAGATCGTCTTCTAACACTGCAATCATCAACAAGTTGCGAAGGGCCGGAGAATCCTCCGGCCCTTCGTACGTTTTGTACCTTTTTCTCCATCTCACGCGTCTTATAACCCGCAGGAGGTTCGCCATGCATTGGTTACGATTCGCGCTGATGGGAATATTGACCGCTACCGCGGTCGCACAGGTGGAAGGTCCGGTCTCGACCTCGGCCCTGGTGCGCGTTGAGAATAAGCGTGGGCCGGAAGCTCCGCGTATCGATATCTCTCAGGTCAAAGTGAAGTTTGGTAATGACGATCGCCGTGTCACCGGGTGGAATCCTGTTCTTGGCGGCTCAGGGCATGGGCAGGGAACAGGTGTGGAGCTGGCAGTTCTGATCGATGATGGTCTGCAAAGCAGCTTCGGCCGCATGCTGGGTGATATCCAGAGCTTTATTCAAGCCCTGCCCCAGGATGTCGCGGTGATGGTCGGCTACATGCAGAACGGACGCGTTGTGAGCGAACAGGGATTTACTACTGAACACGATGGCGCCGCTAAGGCTGTCCGGCTGCCAACGGCACAACCGGGAGCCAGCGCTAGTCCCTACTTCTGTCTCTCGGACTTTGTAAAGAAGTGGCAACCCGACGGCAAGGCGCATATCGTTCTGATGATCACAAGCGGCGTCGATCCCTATAACGGCAGCACGAGCCCGCTGAACCAGAGCAGTCCGTATGTGGATGCAGCCAAGAGCGATTCGCAACGTGCGGGTGTTGCGGTTTATTCCATCTACTTCACCGGCGCGGCAATGCGCGGCATGCAGGCGTCTTTCAGCGGCCAGAACTACCTCACGGATGTCGCGGCTTCCACTGGCGGAACGGCTTACTACCTCGGGACAGGAGATCCGCCCAGCTTCAGCCCGTTCCTCAAGCGGTTCAACGATGCGCTTTACGACACCTACCGCGTGGAGTTCGAAGGTGGAGGAAAAGGTTTGCAACGCTTCCATATTTCCGCCGAGGGGGCGAAGGTAAGTGGGCCAATGATGGTGGAGGCTTCGCCGCGATAGAGTACATCTATTGACGTTTTCCGCAATGAAAACGCCGCGGCACGCTCCTTCCGGGATGCCCATCAACAGGGAAAATGCTGTAAGACACGTAGGAGGCAATGAATGGTCTTTGCCATCAAACGGTGGTCCATTCTTCCTGACACAGTAGTCTAAGGAGACTGGAGTTCTCCTTTTTGACCGCAGATATGACCATGAAAGCCCTTGTTGTCGACAGCTTTGAAACCGGAGCATTCCGGATCGCCGAAGTCCCTCAACCCCAGATTGGTGACCATGACGTTCTGGTACGTGTTCATGCCAGCGGCGTAAATCCTATCGACAGCAAGATCCGTACCGGCAAGGCTCCGCACGGCGGGATGACCGCGCCATGCATCCTGGGCACAGATATGGCCGGTGTGGTGGAGGCTGTAGGTATCGGTGTCTCTGAGTTCGAAGTTGGCGACGAGGTATACGGTCTTGCCGGCGGAGCCGGTGGCATCCAGGGATCGTTGGCGGAGTACATGGCCGTCGATGCCGATCTGCTTGCCCCGAAGCCGAAGAGCCTGAGCATGCGGGAGGCGGCTACTCTGCCTCTGGTCTCGCTTACAGCGTATGAAGGTCTCGCAGACCGTGCGCAAGTGCAGGCTGGGGACCGTGTCCTCGTCACTGGCGGCGCAGGTGGCGTCGGTCACGTCGTTGTGCAGATGGCGGTCTCTGCGGGAGCGGAGGTCTATGCGACAGTTTCGGCGGCTAAGGCAGAGATCGTTCGAAGCTATGGCGCAACGCCCATCGATCGCGATGAGCCAGTGGAGCAATATGTGCAGCGCCACACTGCCGGTGTGGGATTCGATGTCGGTTATGACACGGTCGGCGGCAAACCTCTTGACGACTGCATGGCAGCGATCCGCAACTACGGCCGCGTTGCCAGTTGCTATGGCTGGGGCGCGCATGACCTGAAAGCACTCTCGCGTCGTGGAGCCAGCTACTCAGGCGTTTTTGTTCTGCTGCCCCTGCTTACCCGCGAGCGCCGAGGTCATCACGGATGGATCCTGCGCGAAGTGACTCGCATGGTGGAGCAGGGTAAGCTGCGTCCCATGGTCGACGAGCGCCGTTTTACTTTCGAGACCGCGCTCGAAGCACATGAACTCGTCGAGAGTGGTAAGGCGAACGGGAAGATTGTGATTGATGTGATTTAGAGGTTTGCCTGACCTCTCCGGGGGCTCCACCCTCGAAATCTAAAAGCAGAACGGCCCCGGAAACCGGGGCCGTTCTGCTTGCGCCGTTAGGCGCGATTCGCCCTCCGCGCAGGACCTAGTACATGCCGTCCATGCCGCCGCCGTGGCTGTGGCCGCCGGCAGCCGGAGCAGACTTCTCGGGGATCTCGGAGATGAGAGCCTCGGTGGTCAGCAGCAGGCCGCTGATGGAAGCCGCGTTCTGCAGTGCGGTGCGGGTTACCTTGGTCGGGTCGATGACGCCGGCGGCAACCAGGTCTTCGAAGACGCCGGTTGCTGCGTTGTAACCCTGGTTGTCCTTGCCTTCCAGGATCTTGCCGACAACCACTGCACCCTCTTCGCCGGCGTTGCCGACGATCTGGCGCAGGGGCTCTTCGATGGCGCGACGGATGATGGAGGCGCCGATCTTCTCATCGCCCTCAAGGGTCTTGATCAGAGCGTCGACATCCTTGGCGCAGCGAACCAGAGCAACGCCGCCGCCCGGAACGATGCCTTCTTCAACGGCAGCGCGGGTTGCGTGCATGGCGTCTTCCACGCGAGCCTTCTTCTCCTTCATCTCGGTCTCGGTAGCAGCACCGACCTTGATGACGGCAACGCCGCCAACCAGCTTGGCAAGGCGCTCCTGCAGCTTCTCGCGGTCGTAGTCGGAGGTGGTCTTCTCAACCTGCGCACGGATCTCACGTACACGGCCTTCGATCTCGGTGTCCTTACCGGCGCCGTCGACGATGGTGGTGTTGTCCTTGTCGACGGTCACACGCTTGGCGGTGCCCAGATCCTCGAGCTTTACGCTCTCGAGCTTGATGCCGAGGTCTTCAGTGATGGCGCGGCCACCGGTCAGGATGGCGATGTCGCCCAGCATGGCCTTGCGGCGGTCACCGAAGCCAGGCGCCTTGACGGCGGCGACGTTCAGCGTGCCACGCAGCTTGTTGACGACCAGAGTCGCCAGGGCCTCACCGTCGACGTCCTCGGCGATGATAACCAGCGGCTTGCCGGTACGGGCGATCTGCTCCAGCAGGGGCAGCAGGTCCTTCATCGTGGAGATCTTCTTCTCGTAGATCAGGATGTAGGGGTTCTCGAGAACAGCTTCCATGCGCTCCGCATCGGTGACGAAGTAGGGCGACAGGTAACCGCGGTCGAACTGCATGCCCTCAACCACGTCGAGCTGCGTCTCCATGGTCTTGGACTCTTCCACGGTGATCACGCCATCCTTGCCAACCTTCTGCATAGCGGCGGCGATGATGGAGCCGATCTGCGAGTCGGCGTTGGCCGAGATGGTGCCGACCTGAGCGATCATGTCGCCGGAGACCGGCTTCGAGAGCTTCGCCAGGGCGCCGCCCTCAACCGAGCCGTCTTCCTTGCGCTTGCCCACGATGGTCTCGACAGCCTTGTCGATGCCGCGCTTCAGTGCGGTCGGATTCGCGCCGGCGGCAACGGTCTTCACGCCCTCGCGATAGATGGCCTGCGCGAGAACCGTGGCGGTGGTGGTACCGTCACCGGCAACGTCCGAGGTCTTCGAGGCGACTTCCTTCACCAGCTGGGCGCCGACATTCTCGATCGGATCCTTGAGCTCGATCTCCTTGGCAACCGTCACGCCGTCCTTGGTGATGGTCGGGGAACCAAACTTCTTCTCGATAACAACGTTGCGGCCTTTGGGGCCCAGGGTGACCTTCACTGCGTCGGCCAGCGTGTTCACGCCGCGCAGAATGGCCTGGCGGGAGTCTTCACCGTGCAGGATTTGCTTTGCCATATTTCTTTTCCTCTAGTTCGTTAGCCCGCGGAACGGGCGATATAGGATTCGTCCATGCCCGACGATGGGGCAGGGGATACGACTTGGTTGTAAGGCTTACTTGACGATGCCGAGGACTTCTTCCTCGCGCATGATCAGGAACTCTTCTCCGTCGAGCTTGATCTCGGTGCCGGAGTACTTGCCGAAGAGGATCTTGTCGCCCACCTTCACATCGAGCGGGAAGACTTTGCCCTCATCGTTCGACTTGCCCTTGCCCACTGCGATAACCTCGCCCTGCGAGGGCTTTTCCTTCGCTGAATCGGGGATGATGATGCCGCCGCGCAGAGTCTCGCCCTCTTCTACGCGCTTGACCAGAATGCGGTCATGCAGCGGAGTAAACTTCGTCGATGCCATGTGTTGACTTCTCCTTGGAATGGTTGGACCGGCGGAATTAGCACTCTCGCCTTCCGATTGCTAACGATATGCAAATGGGAAAACGAAGTCAAGCTGTGGAGA
This sequence comes from Acidobacteriota bacterium, assembly GCA_019510535.1. Taxonomy (GTDB): domain Bacteria; phylum Acidobacteriota; class Terriglobia; order Terriglobales; family Acidobacteriaceae; genus Terriglobus. The sequence continues at coordinate 8,727 of JAEKKE010000390.1, read as the reverse complement.
TTAAATATGAGTGAAACGCGCTCATATTACTTCAGTATCCTTGCGGGGATCTATCGAACGATATCCTCCCTCGTCTTATGGTGACAGACGTACAATAACGTCAGCTTTTGAGGGGCTCCAAGGATGCGGTTTGCAGGTGTTGTAGCGTTGGCGGCGGTAATGGCGGTTACGGGCGTGAGTGGCGCCCAGGACAACCGTGAAGATCGACATGGGCGTAAGTACAAAGCGCCGCCTGAGACCGCGCGTATTGAAGTTCTGGTGGTGAAGGACTTCAACGGCAAACCGATTCAGAATGCGGCGGTGATCTTCCGCCCGATGGAAGACGGTCAGCCGAACGGAAGCTATGAGGTGAAGACCGGACCGGATGGTAAAGCAACGATTGATGTGATTCCGCGTGGAGCCACCGTGGTGTTGCAGGTGCTCGCCACCGGGTTTGCCAGCTATGCGAAGGAGTATCAGGTAGCAGAGGCGAATAAGGCGATCGAGGTACGCGTCATTCGTCCGCGGGAGCAGGTCTCTGCGTATCAGGACAACGGCGACAAGGAGTCGCAGCGTAAGGCCGGCGTACAGGAAGCCAATCGGCCGAAGGACGGCAAGACAAACAATACCTCGGACACCAACAAGACGAACAATACCTCGTCGCCGAAGTAATCATGATGTTGTCGAATGGGCCGCCTCTGGGCGGCCCGTTTGCTTTGCGATAGCCGCTCCTTCCGGGATACCCAGCAACAGGAAAGATGCTCTCGAGCATTTCTCCAAATGGCATAGAGTGGAGTTTCGGGGTCCCCGACGAACTCGTTCGCAGGGGTGAAGTTTTGGCTGTTTGCGCTGTTTTCCGCGAAGAAACGGCATTCGCAGATTTTTCCAAAGCTACAGTTTTAGGAGAAATGCTCTAATTCCGGCATGGGTCTGCTTTCAGGGAAGCGAGCGCTGGTCACCGGCGCCGCCAGAAGAATCGGTCGTGCGATCGCGTTGGAGTTGGCGCGTGCAGGTGCGGATGTCACCATTACCTACCGGGAATCTGCGGCCGATGCGGAGCATGTTGTCTCAGAGATCAAAGCGCTGGGTGTTGCGGCCTATGCCATCTCCTGCGACCTGCGTCGACCCCAGAGCGTGCGGGAGGCGGTACACAGGACCGCGGAGATGATGGGCGGATTGGATCTGCTGGTGAATAACGCCGGCCGTTTTGAGACGGCAGCTCTGGAGCAACTCACGGTTGAGCAATGGGACGCCATGGCAGAGACCAATACGCGCGGACCATTCCTGGTGGCTCAGGCGGCGTTTCCGTATCTGAAAGCCAGTCATGGACGCATCGTGAACATCGGCTCGCTGGGGGGACTGCATCCCTGGGCGACACACGCGCATTACTGCACCTCGAAGGCGGCGCTTCACATGCTGAGCCAGACGATGGCTAAGGCCTGGGCTCCGGAGATCAGCGTGAACTGTGTCGCGCCGGGAATGATTGTCTTCGGCGAGGTGGAGGCTGAGTATCAGCACTTTGCCGAACGTACTCCGATGAGGCGCAATGGGAGCGCCGAAGAGGTAGCCGCGATAACCCTTGGACCGGGTGCCCCATGTCCCTCGGGGACATGGGAATTCGAGCGAAGCTCGAATAATTTTTGTTTGTCATTTCGCAGCGACCGGAGGGAGCGGAGAAATCTGCTTTCCCGATATCCTCAGTGACCTTACCTAAATAAAAACGGTAGCGCGGCCGCAATACGCCACCCTTTGTCTTCCGACAAAGAATGGGGTAACGAGAGTCTGGTTTATCCCAAATGTTTCGAAGCGTTCTAGCGGCGGAGCAGTTTATCGAACCAGGACTTCTTCGGCTGAAGATCCCCATAGATGCCGATTGGTTCGGGCTGCTCTCCGAGGGGTTTTCCGTAGAAGATGCGCTTTGGGTTCTCGACGCAGAGGCGGCGGGCCGTTTCAGCGCCGTACATCTCCTCAATGGCATCAGTTGCCTGACGCATCTTTGGGGGGCGGCTGGAGACATTATGTGCGTCCGTAGCGATGACATGAACCCAGTTGTCCGCCAGCATGCGGGAGGCCAGGGCCTGCGCCAGGCGGCCGAAGCGGCCGATGACGGAACCTGCCGTGACCTGCACCAGAAGGCCTCCGCGAATCCAGTTCTTCATCCGGTCCGGGTTGCGCTGTAGCGTGGCATTGCGCTCCGGGTGCGTAAGGATCGGCGTCAGGCCTGCGATCTGGAGCTGGTAGAAGGTCTCGGTCAGACCGACGGGAATGCCTTCATCGGGAAGCTCCACCAGAAGATATCCATTGCCGTTGATGCTGTATTTGGCAGGATTCACCTTGGCGTCTTCGATGTTGTCATACGTCATGTGGAAGTCGCAGCCGAGTCCGAAGGTGATCTTGTCGCCCTCGCCGGTGCGATTCAGCTCTTGCTTGATATCGTTCAGACGCGCGTTATTGATCTCCGGATCGAAACGATACCGGTGATTGGCATGTGGCGTACACACAATGTGGGTAATGCCATCTTCGATGGCCATGCGCGTCATGTTGAGCGAATCTTCCAGCGTTCGCGCACCATCGTCGAGACCATAGAGCAGATGATGATGAAGATCGATCATTCTGAAGTGCTCAGCCTATCATCTGGCGGCAAGCGCCGACACCATGTTCTGGAACAGTTTCAGGCCATCGGCAGAGCCGAGCATAGCCTCGCTGGAGCGATCCGGATGCGGCATCAGACCAAGCACATTGCGACCTTCAGAGAGGATACCGGCAATGTTCTTCAGGGAACCGTTGGGATTTGCTTCAGGCGTGACCTGGCCCTTGGGAGTGGCGTAACGGAAGGCGATGCGATTCTGCTTTTCAAGTTGAGCCAGCGTGGCCTCATCGCAGAAGTAATTGCCTTCCATGTGTCCGACCGGCATCTGCAACACCTCTCCCTGGGAGAGGGAAGCGGTAAACGGGGAATCGGTCGTCTCTGTCCGCAGGTGAACCTGTTTGCAGATGTACTTCAGGCCGGCGTTGCGCATCAGCGCGCCTGGCAGTAGACCGCTCTCGGTCAAAATCTGAAAGCCGTTGCAGATTCCCATCACCAGGCCGCCGTTCGCCGCGAATTTCTTCACAGCGCCCATCACCGGTGCGAAGTGGGCGATGGCTCCGGTGCGGAGATAGTCACCATAAGCGAAGCCTCCGGGCACAAGGATGGCATCGCAGCCCTGCAGATCGGTCGACTCATGCCACAGGAAGGTCACCGGCTGATGCGCGACGGCATCCAGCACATTGTAGGTATCGTGGTCGCAGTTGGATCCGGGGAAGACGAGGACACCGAACTTCATGGCTTGATTGTAGCTGTTTCGGAGAATTTCTTTGCTGAAGAGGAAGGAAAGCGGTTATAAGTTGTATGTACAACTTCCTGTCTCAGGAGTCATCATGCGCAAATTTCTTCTCGTCGTCGTGCTGCTTGCCGGTTGGGGAAGCATGCATTCCCAGACACCTTTGAAAACCACCTGCGTTCTGGTGAGCCTCACCGTCAAACCAGAGATGCGCTCGAAGGTCGCGCCTGTCATGCAGCAGGAGGTTACGGATACCGTCCAGGCTTATCTCGACGGCAAGATCCTGCAGTGGTATTCGCGTGCCGACGGCACCGGCGTCGTCTTTCTGCTGAACGCCACCAGTGTGGACGATGCCAAGGCCATCATGGGCGCGCTGCCCCTGGATAAGGCCGGACTTGTCGATCTGCAGTTCACACCGCTGGCGCCGCTGCAGCCGCTCAAGCGCCTTCTGGGACCGAAGCAGTGACAGCTCTTCCAGAACTTCCGTGTGCCTGCATGTCTGCCCGTCGCCTGGCGAGAATCTTAACGCGCATGTATGCCGAGGAGATGGAGGGACACATGGAACCGGCACAGTTCGGTCTGCTGCAGATGATGGAGCATATGCAGCACTGTACGCAGGCCGGTCTTGCCAATGCTTTGTACATGGACAAAACTACCGTCTCACGTGACGTTGCCGTGATGAAGAAACGCGGCTGGGTGGAGGGTGGACGCGGCGGCCTGCGCGTCACCCCCATCGGCCGTCGGCTTCTGGCCGACGCGATGCCGCATTGGCAGCGGGCGCAAAAACGTCTCCGCAAGGCATTAGGCGACGACGAGTGGCAGGCTCTATTTGCCGCAATGCGCGCCGTCGGAGCATTTTTCCCTGTAGGTGCAGTGTAGGGCTTCCGCATCTGTGGGCGTTTTCCGCAACGAAAACGCCGCTGCACGCCTCTTCCGGAATGCCCAGCAACAGGGAAAATGCTCTAATTACGAGGCTTCAGCATAGGCTGCGCGGATAGCTCCGGCAAGACGATTGGTATCCGCATATTTCGGCTTGAGCTCGGCGGTCAGTGTGGATGTCACCTCGTCCAGAGATTTTCCTTGACGCTTGAGCGCCGCGGTACGGTCACGCACGGTGGTCAGCAATGACTGGTAGCCGGTGACGTAGCTGGCGTCTCCAATGGGCCCATGGCTGGGAACAACAATGGCCGGTTTCAAGGCGGCGAAGGTTTGCAGGCTGGCCAGCCACTGCTTAACGCTGGAGTCGGGACTGGCAAATGAGGGCAGCCCCTTCATTGCGACATCGCCGGAGAACAAGACCCGATCGGCGGGTACCCAGACTGCCGTGTCGCCACGGGTATGATTAGGTCCCATCGCCAGAATGCGGACAGCAACACCGCCAAGGTCGAGATCGTACGATTTGTCGAAATGAATGTCGGCAGTGCGGAAATTTGCCCCAGTAAGCAGCTCGGCATTGACGGTGCTGCGAGCGATGAAGGTGTTGGCCATGCTCAGGCCGTACTGGGCGATGTCCTTCTCCTGGTCGGCCGAGCGGATCATCTTCGTCTGCTGCGGGAAGGCTTCGGCGCCGAGATCGTGTTCGGGATGCACATGCGTGGTGACGAGATAGAGCTGGTGTCCGGGAGCCAGCTTCTGGGCTTCGGCTGCGACGACCTTGCCGTTTCGCGGCCCCATCCCGGTGTCGATCACCAGGACTCCACGGGAACCAACGACGAAGCCGACGTTCGGCACGCCCGGAGTCGTGTCTTTGTCCTCTATCGCGTAGGTATGAGCGGTCAGCTTCCGCATCTCGCCGCTAGGGATCATCGGCGGCTTGGGTGCGGCCTGCTGTGCTGCGGCTAAGGAACCGGCAACGACGGACAGGACTAGGAGCCGGAAGACGAGGCGCATGGAAAGGGAAAAAAACTTCACCGCGGCACACTCCTGGAACCAAGAGATGCCTGCCATGATAGCCCTTGCGATTGCCTAGCTGTCTTTGCGGTAGAGCAGGTTCTTCATGGAAGCGCGTCGGGCCTCGTTGACCTCGGCCTCGTACCGGATCTGATCGGCATCCTTCGGGCCTTGGCTGGCGGCAGCTTCTTCCATCTCGAATGCGGTACAAGTCGGGCAGTGGTTCGCGAAACCGGGCTTGTCAGGCTTCAGTTCGAATTCTTCCTCACAGAGGGCACAGATTTTTTTCGGCAAGGCCATAACGACATCCATGCTAGAGCATTTTTCCTGTTGCTGGGTATCCCGGGAGGAGCGTGCAGCGGCGTTTTCATTTCGGAAAACGCCCATAGATGTACAAGCCCTGCACTGCACCTACAGGAAAAATGCTAATGGACGTTTGAGCGGTGGAAAGGGTGATTTTTTTGCGTCCAAAAACCCGTGGGGGACAGAGTGGAACCTCTGGTTGAGGCCGGGCGTCTTTAACCGGCGTGCTCGACGATGCATCCAAGGTTTGTATGCGATTTCCGGAGGGCTATCTTGGCAGACTTTGATCGCGACGGTGCGCTGAAGACCGCAGGTGGAGCTCTGGTGGCCTGGTGGCGCGCCACGACACTCGATGCGCTGATCGTTGGCGCGTTGTGGTGGCTTGGCCTTACCCTTATCGGGGTACCGCTGGCTCCGCTGTGGGGCATGCTCGGCGGGCTGCTGCAGTTCATTCCCAACTTCGGTCCGGTGCTCAGTGTCTGCGGCCCTGCATTGGCGCTCCTGTTCACAGACAAAGACTGGTACAGCTACTGTTGGCTGCTGGGACTCTACGGGGCGATCGCGGCCATCGACGGTCTGCTGATCCAACCCTATCTGCTGAAGCGGACGGCGCGTGTCCCCTGGTGGGCAGCCTTCTTCGGTCCAATCGTGCTTGGCATCATCATCCCCTTCTGGGGAGTGTTGCTGGCTCCGCCCCTGCTGGCCATCATCTATGCGTTTCGGAAGCCGAAAACCAACTAGGCTGTGTCGATACATTCGAGATAGCCCATGCACTGTGTGCCCCATGTCCCTCGGGGACATGGGCCCGGTCTTCACTTTCCCATGTGCTCATCTGACTTGTTCTGCATCATCGTCCGAAAGATGAAAATACGGTCGCGCAACGCGCGATACCCCACGCTAAAGCCCAGCGAACAAGTTCCCCGGGCGTCCCACCCTTCGCGATAAAACTGCGAAATGGGGCAACGAGAATCTACTGCTTCCGGAATTCGATACACCCTAGCTCTTGCGTTTCGACTCGCGAATGCGCCGGATCTCGTCCATGCGCTGCGCGAGCAGCTTTTCACGGCCCTCCTGCGTGGGCTGGTAGTAACGGCGGTTCGCGAGAGAAGGAGGCAGGCAATCCATATCGGCCACCTTACCTTCGACGTCGTGGGCGTACTGATAATCCCTCCCGTAATCGAGTGACTTCAGCAGCGAGGTCGGCGCATTGCGAAGGTGCAGCGGCACAGGTTCAGCGGCCGTGCGCTGGATGTCCTGCTGGATCGCGCCCCAGGCCGTGTAGACCGCATTCGACTTCGGCGCCAGGGCCAGGTAGGTCACAGCCTCGGCGAGTGCGAGCTCTCCTTCCGGAGAACCGAGGAAGTGCATGGCATCGCGCGCCGAAAGACAGAGGTTGAGCGCCTCCGGCGCCGCCAGGCCGATATCTTCGACGGCCATACGTACAACTCTGCGAGCCACATACATGGGGTCTTCGCCTGCGGCGAGCATCCGGCCAAGCCAGTACAAGGAGGCGTCGGCGTCGGAGTTCCGCACCGACTTGTGCAGCGCTGAGATGAGGTCGTAGTGCTGTTCGCCGCTTTTGTCATAGAGCAGCACACGCTGCTGCAGGGCATCGGTGACCAGCGATTCTGTCAGCGCGTTCTGCTTACGCGAGACTGCCAGCTTTGCGGCGACCTCCAGCGCATTCAGCGCGTACCGGGCGTCTCCGCTGGAGTAGCTGGCGAGTGTGGCCGTGGCAGCTTCGTCCGCCGTCAGGCCCAACTTGCCGAGACCCCGCTCCTCATCGTGCAGTGCGCGATGCAGCAGGCTGACAATTTGCGGTTGGGTGAGCTGTTGCAGGGTGTAGACGCGGCAACGGGAGAGCAGCGCGGCGTTAATTTCAAAGGAGGGGTTTTCGGTCGTCGCGCCGATCAGGCGAATAGAGCCGCGCTCGACGTAGGGCAGAAAGGCGTCCTGCTGTGCCTTGTTGAAGCGATGAATCTCGTCGATGAACAGGATGGTGCGCGAGCCCATCTGGGCGGCTTTCTCCGCGTCGGCCATCACCTGTTTGATCTCTTTGATGCCGGAGAGTACCGCCGAAAACTCGATGAAGGTTGCCTGCGTCACGCGCGCGATGATCTTCGCCAGGGTGGTCTTACCGACTCCCGGCGGTCCCCACAGGATGATGGAGGCGGCATCGTCCTGTTCGATCTGTGTGCGTAGCGGTTTGCCAGGGGCAAGCAGGTGTTCCTGCCCGGTGAATTCATCCAGCGTGCGCGGCCGCATACGTTCAGCCAGCGGAGCATGTGACGTGCCGGTATCCCGCACCATCGGCGATACATCGAAGAGTCCCATGGTTAGAGTATTTTCCCTGTAGGTGTAGTGTAGGGCTTCCGCATCTATGGCGTTTTCCGCAATGAAAACGCCGCTGTACTCTTCTTCCGGGACACCCAGCAACAGGGAAAATGCTCTACTGCTCACCCGTGCGTTGCCGAGCTGCTTCATAGAGAAGGATGCTGCCTGCCACGGCAGCGTTCAGGCTTTCCGTTGGTCCTGGGGTGGGAATGGTAATGCGTTCATCGGCGAGGCCGAGCATCGAGTCCGAGAGCCCCGCGCCTTCATTCCCCAGAAGGATGGCACAGGGTTCCACCAGGCCGGCTTTGGTTGCCGGAATGCCATCTGCCGGGACAGCCGCAAGAATCCGGACCCCGTTACGGCGCAGCAGATCGATGGTTGCCGTATCCCCGGCAACGATCGGCAGACGCAGCGCCGATCCGGCGGAAGCACGTAGCGCTTTCTGGTTCCAGGGCGATACAGTCCCTGAAAGCGTCACCAGCCCGGTGGCTCCGAAGGCCTCCGCCGTACGGATCAGGGTGCCAAGGTTGCCTGGATCCTGAAGGGCCTCGGTAACGACGATCAGCGGTTTGCCACGCAGCAGCTCCTCGGGGGAGTGCCGGGGGGGAGTAACCAGAGCGGCAATCCCTTGTGGAGCCTCTGTCGCCGAAATGAAGGCATCCTTTGCGACCATGATGACCTCCAACGTCGGAGGCAAAACAAGGGATGCCGGAAGGACCCGGTCCTCGCGCAGAAATACGGACTTTACGTCCATGTCACTGCGAAGGGCCTCTTCCAGCAGATGCTCGCCTTCAATGCCGATATAGCCATCGGAGAGCCGAAGCTGTCCATCCAAGGCAGCTCGAAGCTGCTTTAACCGGGGATTCGTTCGGCTGGTGATCAGGAAAGGCATCAGATT
>JAEKKE010000529.1 GCA_019510535.1 Acidobacteriota bacterium | reverse complement strand
CCCTGGTCTTTTCTCCATCAGGAAAAAGCCCAGGGCTAAAGCCCATTTACTTTATGTCTTTATCAGCGGGCTGAAGAGGGTGCTGAAAAAGGTGGCATGTATTTCAGCGCAGGGTTTTCCGTGAAGCTGCAGTTGAGAGATTTGGGATGCTTTTTATTGGCGCCGCTCTGATCTGAGGGCGGTTAGGCGCTAGGCGGTGGCGGTAAGGTTGGCGATGCGAACCAGGTTGTAGGCAGCGGCAGCCAGAGCGAAGTTCCAGTCCAGTTTTCGTAGTCCCTTGTGTCTTGTCTTTCGGAGGTGAGCGGTGTTCTTGATCCAGTTGAAGCACCGCTCGATCCACTTGCGCCGTTTCTGACTGGTCACATATTCGGGCTGTTCATAGAGTGCCGGATCGAGCAGGCAGGAGCGGTTCTTGCGATAACGAGGAACGTGGGCGGCGATGTCCATCTCGCGCATCGCGTCAACGAAGTCATGTTCGTGGTAGCTCTTGTCGGCAGCGATCGATACAGGCTGACGGCGTTTGCTGAGACTGCGGATCATACGGATGGCGGCCAGACGTTCTTCCCGTGGCGAGCAGACGGTCACCTCGGTGGCCACGATCAGACCGTTCTGGTTCTCGCTGACCGCATGCGCCATGTGACTGAGACGAAGTCCTGTCTTCACGCCCTTGCGGTACAGCCGGGCCTCCGGGTCGGTCTTCGACTCATGCGTGTCGCACTTCTGCAGTTTGCCGTTCGGGCCAGAACCGCGTTTCGGCGGATCGGACTTCTCCTTGTAGCTCTTCTCCGAGGCCCAGGCTTCGATCAGAGTTCCATCCACGGTGAAGTACTCGTCGGAGAGCAGACGCAGACGCCGAGCCGAAGTGATCACCGCGGTGAAAAACCTCCGCGCTACATCGCCCGACAACAGACGTTCACGGTTCTTCGTGAAGCTGGTGGCGCTCCACACCCGGTCGTTCATCCCAAGGCCTACGAACCAGCGGAAAAGAAGGTTGTACTCCATCTGCTCGACCAGCATCCGCTCCGATCGAACCGTGTATAGCATCTGCAGCAACAACGCCCGTAGCATCTGCTCCGGGGGGATCGACGGACGCCCGATACGGGAGTACATCTTCTCGAACTCCACCTTCAGCGGAGACAGTGCCTCATCCGCAAGCTGACGGATCAGCCGCAATGGATGGGTCAACGGAATCCGCTGACTCAGACTCCCATAACTGAATAGCTCGTCCTGACTCTCTTCATCGCCACGCATATCCGCCTTCTAGCAGACTTGCCTGTTTAAATCTCAAAGTCTTTTTCAGCACCCTCTGAAGCCCACGGCTCCCACCCGATTCGAACTTCGCTCGAACATTCCATGTCCCGACGAGCATGGAGCACCCGGGGACATCGGCTCTAATAAAGATTCTCGCCCGCTTCTTCGTTCAAATGCATCAAGAACTTCGTGAGTGTACGAATGCGCGGCTCTGCGAGTTCTTTCGCGCGTGGAAGGCGCAGCTTTCCGGGAAGCGTATTGAGCGTTTTCTGTAGCGAATCGCGAGCGTTGGTGAAGGTGATGAAGCGTGTATCCGATCCCAGCTTGGCCAGCGTGCGGGTGATACCGATGGCGCCGAGCTGCTCCAGGATGTCGGCATCGCGGGCGATCGTCGCTTCCAGTGTCTGCGGTTCGTCGTTTGGCTGATGCGTGCGGATCACTTCGAGAACAGCCGGGATCTTCTCTTCGGGAAAGCCTGCTTCACGCAGGATCGCCGGCGACTTCTCGCAGGTATACACGACGTGATCCCACTTCTTCAGAAGCTCGGGGTCTTCTGGACGGTGACCGACGAACACTCCGAGATCGTGCAGGAAGCAGGCAGCGAAGATGACATCATCGTCGTAGTCCAGACCTTCGCCGATCTGGCGTGTCAGGGCATAGAGCCGCGGCTGATGCCCGTACTTATGTTGCGGCTGGGCATTGACGTGGAGATAGTCGATCAGCTTGGCGTGAAAGTCGGACATCGTGTCGTTCCTGCTGGGTCATGCAGTGCAGCGCGCCCAGACCCCAGATGAAGTCGCCGCAGTGAATGCCCACGATCTCACGGTCGGGGAAGCACTCAGCGAGCGTGTTCAGCGCAATGCGGTCGTTCTTGTCGTTGAACGTGGGCACTAGCACCAGGTTGTTCGCGATGTAGAAGTTCGCGTAGCTGGCGGGCAGGCGCTGGCCTTCGAAGAGGACCGGCGACGGCATTGGCAGCTCGATGATCTGGAAGGGCTCGCCCTTCAGGTTGCGTGCACTGCGCAAACGGTCAAGATTCTCGGCCAGCGGAAGATGATTCTCATCGTGGGTGTTGTGCTCCACGGTGGTGACGATGGTGTTCGTTCCGACAAAGCGTGAGATATCGTCAACATGGCCATGCGTGTCGTCGCCGGCGCAGCCGCGATTCAGCCAGACCACCTGCTCGATGCCCAGGTACTCCTGGAAGGCCTGCTCCAGTTGCTCGCGAGAGATGCCAGGGTTGCGCTGCTGTACCTCAGAGAGCAAGCATTCCTCAGTGGTGAGCAGGATGCCCTCACCGTTGGTGTCAATGGAGCCACCCTCAAGCACCAGGCGATGCGTTCCAACGTGGGGCTCGAAGGCCGGCATATCGTAGAGCTCGGCGACCTGTCCGGGGATGCGGTCATCGTTGTGCCAGTTCGGATATTTGGCCCAGGCGTTGAATCTCCAGTTGGTGATGGCGAGCTCACCCTGCGGGTTCTTCACGAAGATCGGACCGGAATCACGCAGCCAGACACGGTCGGTCTTCCAGAGATGGAAGTGGAGCCGGGCGAGGTTTGCCCCGGCGCGGCGCAGGATGTTACGCGCACGCTTTTCGGCGGCGGNNNNCAGGCAATCCAGGTCGAGGTATGGGGAACCCATTCGGCGGGCATGCGGAAGTTCTTTTCGCGGGGTGTTGTCATTCTTTCCTTTTTCAATTCTACGGACTAGCGTGACTCGATCCAGTCCCGGAAATCGTGCAAGACGTCAGGTGTCAGCTCAAGGATTGCTTCGCTCAGTGCTGCGTTCCCTTTGGAAATTGCGAACGCCGCGAGTACATAGACAAGTTGTGACGAATCGAAATTGCGCGAATGTGTTTTACCTGAAATCTCGGACAGTTTCGCGATTGCCCCAAAATAGTCCTCTTTCAGATCGAGAGGTACATCCATAGCGGCTTTCTGGCGGCAAATCTCCACCCATGTCGGGAAGAGAAAAAAATCGATGGGGGCTTGCAATGGATCGGACTCTAGTAGCGCAATGACGTGGGGTACAGCGGCAAATGAGGCGTCGTACACATCACCTTGGTGGGCAAGTGAACTCCAAATTGAAAACCATGGTTCTTCTTGCCCCTCAGACGTTGGAAATGCTCCCAACGCTCCCAGAAGCTGTGGGATGTCGGAAGCATTTCCATATGCGTGTGTCAGGTTCGCC
>JAEKKE010000389.1 GCA_019510535.1 Acidobacteriota bacterium | reverse complement strand
GAGCGACGTGCCCTTGTTGGTGCTGTAGTTGACGGCTCCAGGAACATAGGTGCTGGTGTCACCGATGTTGGGATCGGGGAAGAAGGAGAGGAACTTCTGCGCCACGGCATTGATGGGAACTGCATTCAGCGGGTAGATGCCGCCATAAGGATTCTTCAGTGCCGTGAGTCCCTTGACTTTGCTGAAGTCACCGCGCTTCATCGCGGCCGTGGGAACGACGGCGGTGTAGGGGCTGGTGCGCGGACTGCGATAGCCCTCATACGTTCCGAAGAAGAAGGTCCGATCGCGACCGTTGTAGAGATGCGGCAGAACAACCGGACCGCCAATGGTTGCGCCGTAATCGTTGGTCACGAGCTTAGGCTTCTGGGTTGATCCCCAGGGTTTAGCGTCCAAACCGGAGTCCTGGTGATACCAGAAGAGAGCGCCGTGCAACTGATTGGTGCCGCTCTTGGTCGTGGTGGTGACTTCACCGGGCTGTCCGAATTCAGCGCCGTTCAGCACGCCATCAACGCGCATCTCAGAGATGGAGTCGCCGGAGGGAAAGGCGTTCTGGATGGGCGTATTGCCGCCGGTAGCGCTGCGCGTGGTGATGCCGTCAACCGTCACATCGGTCTGGAAGGGCAAGCCGCCCTGCACAGAGAAGTTTCCGCTGGAGTCTGTCTGTACACCCGGCAGCGTTTGGATCACAGTCAGCGGGCTGGTGCAGCCGTCGCAGAGAGCGTGGCATCGATGGAAGGATTATCTGTTTCAATCACGCCGGCAGCGGCTGCATCCACGGACGCCTCCTGTGCAATGGTTCCAACGGACAGTACGGCGTCGGCGCGAAGCTCCTGCCGCGCTGAGAGGCTGAGATTGCGCTGAACTTGCGTATTGAAGCCGTCGGCTGTGATCTCGACCTGATAGTTACCAGCGTTTAGATTAAGGAACTGATAGGTGCCGGAGGAGTCCGCCTGTGCGGTCTTCACCACGCCGGTATCGACGCCGGTGAGCTTAACGGTTGCGTTCGCAATGGAAGCGCCACTGCCATCTTTCACCGTGCCGAGAATGGTGCCTTGTGTGGATTGCGCCCAGCTCAACGGGCACATCATGCAAACGCATGCAAGAAGAAGAAAAACGAAGCCGAACCGTTTTAGAGCATTTTCCCTGTTGCTGGGCAGCCCGAAAAAAGAGTGCAGCGGCGTTTTCATTGCGGAAAACGCCCATAGATGTGGAAGCCCCACGCTATACCTACAAGGAAAATGCTCCATCGTCATAGCTCTCCAAGTTGTGAACATGCAGTGTCATCCGTCATGCAGCAGGATTGCTGCTTCCTGGGGGAAGTTACGGATGCGGTAGGGTTACGCTATTCGCGGCCTCTGCATGTTCTGAGAAAGGAGAGAGAAAAGATCGTTAAATCGCGATACAACGTGTGGAGATTTTCACGCAATGCATGCATGCTGGATGGTTTTGCACTATTCAGAGCATTTTTCCTGTTGCTGGGTATCCCGGAAGAGGCGTGCAGCGGCGTTTTCATTGCAGAAAACGCCCATAGATATGGAAACCCTACTCTACACCCACAGGAAGAATGCTCTAGCGGGCGACAACTCCAAAGGGATATCGGTAGAGAAGCAGATTTCTCCGCTCCCTTTGGTCGCTACGAAATGACAAACAAAAAACAGAGCCTACCGCTCTACGGATGCTGCGAGATGGAGAGGAGATTGCCGTCTGGGTCTTTGAACCAGGCGACCTTCGCTCCGTCAGGCGAGGTCCATATCCCGATGCCATCCTGTTGAAGAAAGCCGTACCGTTCAAAGGTGATGCCTTTCGCCGAAAGCTGGCCGGCGAAGTCACCGATGTCATCGACCCTCCAGCCCAGGATGGTAAAGGGCTGCGGCTTGAACTCCGACGCTTTAGCGATACGAAGCATGACGCCATTCGCGTCAAAGACAAGTGCGAATCCGTCGTCCGACACAAAACGCAGACCGAGTGTCTGTTCGTAGAAGCTGCGGGCTTTCCGGAAGTCTTTGGTGGGAACGAACGCGATGATGGGTTGTGAGCCGAGCATGGTGGGATGCCTCTTGGCCTATCAGCATAGGGCAAGTGGCTTGAAGAGGCAAAGACTCTCAGCGAAGGCGAATTTGTCGATAGCCTAACGATCTTTCAAAGAGCGGATGGCGAGGAGTTCAGCGTTGAAGGAGGTTCCGCTGAGGCGCGAGGTCTTTAGGACCGCTTCGAAGTATGGGATCTCCCTCGATCCGGTCCGCGCTCTCAGGCTGAGGATTCCCTTTTCAGAGGTGAGAAATTCGGCTGCGGCAGCCGTAGCATCCGAGTCTGTGCCGGCGAGCAGGATGGCTTTACCGGTACGGCTTGGATTGGGAAGGTAGTCAACGACGCAGTAGGCCGTAATAGCGTTGCGGTCCATTACCGGAGCGTATTGCGCGTCTTCGCCTGCGACCGGACTGCGGTTTTTCACATAGGCCTGGTTGTGCGCGCCGTCGTACTCCAGACTGAAGTTCAACTGTTCATCAAAGAGGCGAGCCCAGGGATTGGCCTTCTTGCCGCCGATCAGAATGACGTTGTCGCGCTTGATGGAGTCGGCTTCGTAAAAGCGCGCCAGGGTAAGGCGGAGGCGAGGTGCGATGGGCGCGAGGTTCAGGATCTGTTGGGCTGCGTGGAAGTCCCCCAGCGTCACCAGGTTGTGGTTGAAGATGGTCTCCAGATCCTGCCGGCGGTCGGGAGTCATCTCCTCGGAGCGATGGATGTAGTTGCGGTCGAGATAGTCGCTGAGCGTAAGGGGCTTGCCGCGCATCTCTTCGCTCATGCTGACGGAGGCGTCGGGGAGGACGATATCGGTCTGCGGAGCAGCTTGGGCAAACGCGGTCCAGAAGGCGGCTGTAGCGGGACGCTCTGCCCATAGGTCGGTCTTCTTCCGCAGGCCATAGTTTTGCCAGAGCAGAATGCCGCAGGCTATGGCAAGCACACCGCAGAGGCTGACCCAGAGCCAGATGCGCGAAGCGGGAAGAGCTTCCACCGGCGGAGCGGATGGGGGAAGGTCCGGCTTCTCCTGCGGGACAGAGAACGTTTTCTCGGCAGGTGCTGTGCGCCAACGGAAGACGGGCAGGTAGCCGCCACGCGGGATGGAAAAGATCAGAGGCTCGGTTGCACCCTCGGTCGCAAAGTAGGTCTCGATGCGGCGGCGGAGCTCGGTCGCGTTGACGCGGACAATATTGTCCTGGCTGCGGTCGTAACTGGCGGAGCGGCCGAAGACACGAACACCGATCTCCTGCTCGTGGATCTCGGGAGCATGGGGTTTCAGGGACTCGTGACCGACATAAAGAAGGAAGTCGCGGAGGCGAGCCGACCGAGCGAAGTGGGAGCTGCCGGCGACGCGGTCGACGAGAGCGCGGCGGACAGAGAGCTCCGGGAGAGGGGCTTTCGCCTCCTCCTCATCCACTACGGTCTCCGACCTTGCTGCCATTCTGCTACCTAAAACGGGGTGTGTTTCACGAGCATAGCACCAGGTGTCCGCATTCGAACACTTATCTTTAACTCGCTGATTTCAAAGGTAATGGACGAGTCTTAACAGGTTAGGTTTACCTGTGGTCTTCCGGTAAATTAACTTGTCTGTCGTTTTTCGCAAAAAAGAGGATGACTGCCATTCAAAGAAACACTTTGGAGGCAGTTCATGCAGAACCAACCCATCTTTGGGAGAAGGCGATTCCCTGCCCTGCTCCTGATTCTTCTCCTTGCCGTTCCCCTGGGGTATGCACAACGCTACCTGGGGTCAATCCAGGGACAGGTGACCGACTCGACGGGCGCTGTTATTCCGGGGGCCGAAGTAGTCGCGGAAGAGACGTCCACCCATTTCAAGACGCTGGCCAAAACAAACGGAGCCGGCGCGTATACCTTTGCCTCGCTTAACCCAGGAACCTACACAGTAACCACCACGGCTGGTGGCTTCAAGTCCACAAGCCATACGGGTGTGATTCTGACCGCCGGCAACCTGCAGCAGATCGACTTCCAGATCGAGCCGGGAGCCGCAACGGAAACGGTCAATGTTGCGGCAAGCTCCAATACTCTTCTGGATGCGGGCTCGCCGAACATTGCGACAACCCTAAGCACGCAGGAGGTTACCGACCTGCCGAACGTGGGCCGCAATCCCTTTGTGCTGGCGACCCTGGCGGCGGGCGTGATCAATACCGGATCGGGCGGCTACTTCCAGGGCAAGTCCAGCCAGTTCACCAACCCCTTCTCGGGCGTTGCGGTACAGGTCACGACCAACGGCAGCGGCGGCCACAATCGCCTGACGCTAAACGGCATTCCTGATGACCCGGCCGAACGCCTTTCGGGCGCTTCGTACACCGGCTTTGTTCCGTCACCCGAAGCAGTGCAGGAGGTGAAGGTGCAGACCTCCATCTTCGACGCACAGATCGGCCACGGCAACGGGACCGTGACCAACACGGTGGTCCGCAACGGAACCAACGCCTACCATGGCGCCGCCTATTACTCCTTCCAGAACACCTATCTGAATGCGAACACCTACGAGAAGGCCCCGAACAAGGCAGCCCGCAACAACGATCAGTTGAGCCAAACGGGCCTTGTCTTCGATGGACCGGTACGGATTCCATTCCTGTACAACGGCCAGGAAAAGAGCTTTTTCCTGGTTGCGTTTGAACGCTATGCCTCACATACGGCGATCAACTACACGTCGCGTGTACCAACCACCGCGGAGCGTGCGGGCGACTTCTCCGCCCTGTGCACCGGCGGCTTCAATACCAGCGGACAGTGCCAGTCGGGCATCCAGCTTTACGATCCGAACTCGCCGGTCGATTCCAGCGGCAACCGCACTGTTTACTTTGCCAATAACAACATCGCATCGCGCATCAACTCTGCCTCATCGACAATCGCCTCATACTTCCCAACTCCGAACGTGGCCGGCGCGACCGCGCTGACAATTCCGAACTACATCTCGACGCAGACCTCTTATCCGAGCACCTATCCGTCCTTCATCGTCCGCTTCGATCAGGCGATTGGAAGCAGGAACAAGCTGTCGGCAATTCTGTTCCGCTCCGGATTGACGCAGAACTACCCGATGCAGGGCTTCCCGAAAGGGATCGGACCGACGGGCTATGGGTACAGCGTGTATCGCAACAACCGCGGCGGAAGCCTCGACGATGTGCACCAGTTCTCTCCGACGCTGGTACTGGACTCTCGCATTGGTGTCCTGTGGCATCCGTTCGGCTTGACCTATCCGGGTAACCAGAACTTCGATCTTTCGTCGATCGGAATCTCCAGCACAGGTCTGCCGTACACCTCATTTCCCGGCATCAGCTTCAATTCAGACAGCTATGCCGGCCTGGCAGCCGGTGCGGGCGGCCAGGTGAGCACGAACATGACGGCGGCGTGGGCCGAGATCCTGACCAAGAGCGTGGGCCGTCATACGCTGCGGGTTGGCTTCGACGGCAACCTGATCCGTTACAACGTCCAGAACCCGCAAAGCGGACTGGGAGCATTCAACTTCGACCGCCGCTTCACACAGAAGAACTCGGTCAGCGTGAACGTCGGATCGGACGCAAGCTCTGGCGACCCATTTGCGTCGTTCCTGCTGGGAGCGCATTCCTCGGTGAGCTACAACATCCAGGCAGCATTCGCCCTGCAGCAGATTTATATCGCTCCGTTTGTACAGGACGATTGGCGCATCACTCCGAAGCTGACGCTGAATCTGGGCGCGCGTTGGGATTATGAGTCGCCGTTCACGGAGCGCTACAACAAGATGGTGACCGGCTTCTGCACCACTTGCCAGAATCCGCTGCAGGCGTCCGTCACGGGTCTGACGCTGAATGGCGGTCTGCAATACACCAGCAGCAGCAACCGCTTCCCCTATCCTCGTGACTGGAATAACTTCCAGCCCCGCGTGGGTCTGGCCTACCAGGCAACCAATGCCACAGTGGTGCGCGGAGGCTTTGGCATCATCTACTTTAATACGCTGGAGTCGCCGATCGGCACCGGTTTCAGCCAGACGACCAGCTACAACAACTACAGCACCAGCGCTCCGCTAAATTCGCTGAGCAATCCGTTTCCTTCAGGCGTAACGCTACCGACCGGAAGCTCGCTTGGACTTGCAACCTCGCTTGGACAGAGCGTCAGCTATGTCGACCAGAACCATGTGCAACCGAAGAGCGCGCAGTGGTCGGCCAGCATACAGCAGCAACTGGTGGGCAACACCGTGCTACAGGTGGCGTATGTCGGTGCACGTCCGACCCGGCTTGAAGTCAACCGGAACATCAACTACCTGCCGCAGCAGTACTACGACCAGGGAACGGCCGGCGTGACCTACCTGAACACCGCCGTCACGAACCCGATGGCGGGTAAGTTTAGCGGCACAACCACGCTAAACAACGCCACCATCGCGCGTAACCTGTTGCTGCTGCCCTATCCGGAGTTCGGATCGGTGACGGCGCAGTACACATCCGTGGGAAGCGCGCCTTATAACGCACTACAGATTCAGGTGCAGCGGCCGATGAAGAACTACTTCTCGCTGCAGGGCAACTTCACCTGGGCGAAGACGATGCTGCACACCAGCTATCTGAATGGATTCGACACCAAGCTGGCGTCGATTCAGGATGGAAATGCAACACTTGTGGCGAACATTTTTGGAACGCTGGAACTTCCGAAGTTCTCTCGAATGAACTATGCCGAGCGTCTGCTGCTGGGTGGATGGAAGCTGAACAGTGTGATGCGCGCGCAGAACGGCGGGCTGATTTCGGCGCCTTCGAACGTGGACATCATTGGACCGGTGACTCAGGCCAATGCATCCTACGGACGCTACTTCAACACCTGCTACCAGAACACGTCCGGCGTGAATGTGCAGTCCACGTCTTCGGCTCCGGCGTGCGATTCGCTCTCGCCTGTCCCGGCATATCGCCAGCGGCTGGCATACACCACACAACATAACTCGTCGGTGCTGAACATCCGGCAGAGGATTCATCCTCTGGTGGATGCCTCGCTTTTCAAGACGTTCCAGATTCGTGAGGGAACCAACTTTGAGATCCGTGGCGAGTTCTTCAACGTCTTCAACACGCCGAACTTCAGTGGCCCGGGAACTGGTCTGGGCAGCTCTACCTTTGGTGTGGTAACACTCACGCAGGCAAACGATCCGCGTATCGGGCAGTTGACCGCGCGTATCAACTTCTAACCGTAGTACCTTCCGCAAAGCCGCGGCCAGATTCATGGCCGCGGCTTTCTTGCGCATACGCGTTCTTTGCTCATACCCGTTTTTGCGCACCACATAACTTCAGTACACTTCGATTCAAGGGCTCTCTGCATGCATGTTTCAACGGCGCTTGTCGGTCTTGTCTTCGCTGCAACCTCTACGCTCGGTTATGCCCAAAGCGCTGCGCCAACGGATATTGCATCGCAGACAAGCTCGATTGCCGCCTTGCGCGCCGGGTTTAAGACGCCTCCTCCGCAGGCACGATTGCGCTGCTACTGGTGGTGGCTGAACGGCAACACTGATAAGGCCACCATTACGCACGACCTGACGGAGATGAAGGCCAAAGGATTTGGCGGAGCGTTGCTGGTGGATGCCGGTGGAGCGACGCAAAATGGCCACGCCCCTGTTCCAGCCGGGCCAAAGTTCGGTTCGCCCGCATGGGTTGAACTTTACACACATGCGTTGCGCGAGGCCGACAGGCTGGGGCTCGAGATCACGTTGAACATCATGAGCGGCTGGAACCTGGGCGGGCCGACCGTGACACCGGAAGACGCCTCGAAAGCACTGACCTTCGCAACGACGGTGGTGAGGGGCGGAACGACACAGGAAGTCGACGTTCCGAAACCACAGCATATGCAGGGAATGTTCTATCGCCAGATTGCCATCCTGGCGTATCTGCTTCACCATGGCCAGGCAAAGGCTCCTCAGCTGAAGGACGGCCAGGGAGACCACCATACGGCAGCGGAACAGCATGTAGCCGATGGGTATTCCAGCGCTATCCGGTTTCGCGCAGCCGCGGCGGAGAGCGGCTTCAGCATGAACGACAGCTCGGCGATGTTGAACGACGGGCTCGATACAACCTTCCGCGATGGGCATAGATATGCCGATGCTTCTCTTGCCGAGGTGCGGCGGTTGCAACCCGCTGCCGATGGCAAGCTACATCTGGATCTTCCCGTGGGCGACTGGGAGATCTTCACCGTGGGATACACGAACACCGGAGCACAGGTCTCAACCTCAAGCGATACGTGGAAGGGCCTCGCGATCGACCACATGAGCCGCAGCGCCTTTCAGCACTATTGGCAGACAAATGTAGATCCACTGTTGGTCGCGGCGAAGCCCTTTCACAGCCTGAAGTATCTGGCGACGGATAGCTGGGAATTAGGTGGAACAAACTGGACCGAGGGATTCGACAAAGAGTTCCGGCAGCGCCGCGGGTATGATCCGATTCCAAATCTGCCGGTACTCACCGGTCGGATTCTGGGAGATCGTTCAGTAACGACGCGCTTTCTTACGGATCTGCGCCGCACGGTCGCCGACCTGATCGTGGCGAATCATTATGACGTCTTCGCGCAGATGGCCGGACAACATGGCCTGGGAGTGCAGGCGGAGAGCGGCGGGCCGCATGGAGCTCCGATCGATGCGTTGGAGACATTCCGTCATGCCGCAGTCCCTCAGACAGAGTTCTGGTCGCAAAATCCTCACCGGCATGGGGAGAACGAGCGTTTCTTCACCAAGCAGGCAGCGTCAGCAGCAAATATCTACGGCCAGCATTACGTAGCGCAGGAGGGTGAGACCTCCATCGGACCGCAGTGGTCAGAGTCTCTGGCAACGGATCTGAAGCCCAGCTTCGATATGG
>JAEKKE010000528.1 GCA_019510535.1 Acidobacteriota bacterium | reverse complement strand
GGGCCAACGAACTTCTTCATCCAACGGTTTAAGTTCATGCTTGTTTCGTGATGATTCATCGAGTCCTCGTCATCCGCGCTTTGCATCAGAGCCCTGAGCTGGCCGATGCGCTTCGGAAGGCCGGTCTCGCGCCGGTAATCGTTCCCGTGCTCGAGATCGCTCCGCCGGAGAGCTTTGCTGGACTGGACGATGCGATTGCCCGGCTCTCAACCTTCGATTGGCTGCTGTTTACCAGCGCCAATGCGGTTGAGGTCTTTCGTCAGCGCCTCCATGGAGATTTGCCGGAAGGATTGCGCTTGGCGGTGATCGGAAGTATTACGGCAAGAGCAGCGCAGAAGGTCGGCTTTGCGGTCACGCTGCGGCCGGAGAAGGCGACGGGCGAGGGTCTGGCCGAGGCCCTCATGCCTCATGCGCCCGGGGCACGTATGTTGCTGGTGCGTGCCGCGGTTGCGCGCGATGTTCTGCCGGCCAGGCTTGAGGATGCGGGCGCGGCGGTGGAGATTGCCCAGGCCTATCGAACCGTGATCCCTGCTGCGGCTCCCGGCTTATTGCAGGAAATCTTTGCTGGCCCAGCTCAGCCCGCTGCCATTGCCTTTACCTCTTCTTCGTCGGTGCATCATCTGTTGCAGGTGTTGGAGGCGGGCGGCTTGCGGCTGCCTGAGTCGACCATCCTGGCGACGATTGGCCCCATTACCTCTGCCACGCTTCGTGACGCGGGCTACCAGCCGACCGTCGAAGCGAAGGAGGCCAATGTGATCTCGCTCGCAAAAGCGATCGCGTCTGCGCTGGAGCAGCCGGCATGAGCTGGCTGGTATGGGCGCTGCTCTCGGCTGTCTTTGCGGCGGCCACGGCGATTCTGGCGAAGATCGGTGTGGCGAACATCGACTCCAACCTGGCGACTGCGGTGCGTACCACCGTGATCTTCGTCTTCGCCTGGGGGATTGCGCTGAGCCTGGGGAAGCACGGCGAGCTACGCCATATCAATACCCGGTCGTGGATCTTTCTTGGGTTATCCGGTCTGGCGACGGGACTCTCATGGTTGTGCTACTTCCGTGCTCTACAGCTTGGGCAGGCGTCTCGTGTCGCCCCGATCGACAAGCTGAGTGTGGCATTGGTGATTGTCTTTGCCTGGATGTTTCTGGGAGAGACGCTGACACTGCTTAAGGTGGTTGGTGGTCTGCTGATTACGGTCGGGGCGGTTGTATTAGCGTTCGCCTGAAGCTGGAATTTTCTAAAGATAAGATTTCAGTATTTACACCAAACTATTGAAATTTATAGAGATAACTTTTAGTGGGAGCTCCAGGTCTTGTCGCCGGAGTTGCAGAGCTTTTCCAGGGTGCAGTCGGCGCAGCGGGGTTTACGGGCGACGCAGACCTGGCGGCCGTGGTAGATGATCCGATGTGAATAATTGATCCACTCGTCCTTCGGGAGGATCTTGATCAGGTCCCGTTCCACCTTCACCGCGTCCGTATGTTTGGTCAGCTCGAGCCGGCGTGAGATCCGAAGTACGTGGGTGTCCACCACCACGCCGACGGCGATACCGAACCATGAGCCGAGAACGACATTGGCGGTCTTGCGAGCGACACCGGGGAGTGTAATCAGCTCCTCCAGGGTCTGCGGGACCCTGTTCCCGAACTTTTCGACGATGGCTTTTGCGGCTCCCTGGATGTTCTTCGCTTTGGCGCGGAAGAAGCCGGTGGTGCGGATGATCTCTTCAATGGCGGGCAGGGGCGCCTCGGCCAAAGCCTTAGGTGTGGGGAAGGTGCGGAAGAGCTCCGGCGTGACCATGTTGACGCGCATGTCAGTGCACTGGGCGGAGAGGGCTGTGGCGACGACCAGTTCCCAGGCGGAGTTGTGGTGCAGCGCGCAGACGGCATTGGGATAGGCCTTGCGCAGGGCATCCAGAATGGCGGTTATGCGTTCCGGCGTCAGCGGGTTGTAGGTGCTCTTTCGGGAAATGTCCTTTTTCGCGGAGGCCTTCTTCAGGGCGGAAGGTTTTTTGGCAAGCGCAGTAGCTGGCGTGGCGGGCTTAGTGGCCATGGTCGTTTCCGAATCATAGCGTGGCAGGTTTTGTACCGGTTTTCCACTGGAAGGGGCGAAAATACTTTCGCTTTTTCTTTGCTTGTGCCGCCGCTTTGCTGCTAGACTCTGATTTCCTGCAG
>JAEKKE010000388.1 GCA_019510535.1 Acidobacteriota bacterium | reverse complement strand
CAGAGAATGGCCGAAGTAAAGCGAGTTGCTGGTTGCTAGGGTGTATCGACAAATTGCTGCAGGTGTAACCACGAGCATGCGAGGGCGACCGTAGCAGCGAAGGAAGCGGCGTATTTGCAGTATCTTGTGGCGAACCTTCTGAACTGTTTGAGTCTGTTGAAGCATCGTTCGATGCGGTTTCTGAGTTTGTAGAGGTTCAGATCGTAGGTTCGCTGCACCCGCCGGTTGGCTTTGGATGGGATCACCGCGGTGGCCCCCATGGCTTGAACGAGAGCTACGATGGCATGGCTGTCGTAGCCCTTATCTGCGATAACGACCTCAGCTTTTTGCTGGTCTAGCAGAGCTTCGGCCTGAGTGTAGTCGCTGCGTTGCCCTGCGGTGAGGCGGAACTTCAGTGGCATGCCATCGCCGTCGGTCAGCAGATGGATCTTGGTCGTCAGACCTCCTCGGCTTCGCCCCAGAGCCTTGTCTTGGCCCCTTTTTTACGGCCTGTGGCCGCTTGTTGGTGCGCCTTGACGATGGTCGAGTCCAGCATCAGATGCGGGTTTTTCTTATCCCGTACAAGGTCCGCAAAGACGCGATCCCATACGCCGGCCTGAGCCCAGCGAACGAACCGCTTGTGGACGCTCTTGTACTTGCCATACCGCTCGGGAAGGTCAGCCCAACGCATCCCAGATCGGACTACCCAAAGAACTCCGTTCACAAACCGACGGTTATCTTCCCCAGGACGACCCACCAGACCTGCTCGCCCGGGCAACAACCCTTCGATCCGACTCCACTGACCATCTGTCAGCTCGTAACGCAATACTCCCATACAGAAACTGCAACAAAAACACTCCCGCTACGGAAGTGAATATGTCGATACACCCTAGCAACCAGAAACTAGTAGGCTCGCATATACATGCGAGAGATGCGGTCGTGCCAGCCCATGCGGTCTTCGTCGAAGAGAGCCCATAGATAGCCCAGACCCAACGGAGCCATTGAGAGCGCCATGGCCAGCAGGCGGCGGCGCATCTGGCGGCGTGAGGGATTCTCGTCGGAGAAGGTGCACAGGCCGATGCGGGCGTAGCGCATTCCCGGCGTCTGATCGCTCAGAGAGAAGAAGAGCAGGCGGTAGCCGATGAAGAGCGTCAGCAGGACACCGACGGCCCAGAGCGCCAGTCCACGGTCGAGAACGACGGTCTTTGCAGTGAGTGCGAAGACGATGGTAAAGATCGCGAAACTGCCAAGGACGGCCATGGAGTCCACCAGGCCTGCCATCACGCGAAGCTGCAGCGGAGCAACTTGTGGCGGCAGCGCAAAGCTGATTTCAGAGGCAGGAATGGATTCGAGGAGCGGCGCCGCGGCCGGGGCGCCGTCGAGACGGATGTCACTCCATTCCGGCGTGACGTGCGCCGGCTCGGGTGTAGTGGCGATCTGTTCAGCGGTTACCTCAAAGATACGAAGCTGCGGCGGATCGGGAGCATCTTCACGTAGCGGGCCTTCGGCCAGGCGGGGACGGGCCTTCTTTGAGGCGACAAGCTGCCGTGGGAACTCGATCAGGTTGGCGCTGAGCGGAGCGATGGGTTCGCTCGATGGCTCCGGCACGTACTCGACGACCATCGGCTCAAGCTCGGGCTCAGGCTCGACGACGACAGGGGAATGAACGACGGGCGGATGTTTGACCACCGGGGCCCTGGTTACATGTTCCCTGGTTACATGTTCCTTGACCAGCGGTTCGAGCGTAAACGGCTCAAGCACGGGGATCTCGACGATCTCCGCCGAGCCCTCGGAGGAAGCAACAGAGCCGGCTTCGCCGGAGGTCTCCCCGGGGGCGTCCCACTGCTCGAGTTCCTCGAGCAACTGTTGCTGGGCCTGGGCGATGGCGGCGGCATTGCGTGCGGCGATCTCAGCCTCAGCGCGAGCCTTCTGCAGCGCGGCCTCTGATTCGGCCTGGAGATAGTCGCGGTAGCTCTGTTGCTGTGCGAACCTGCTGGCGACTGCCTCGGCGACGCGGCGCTGCTGCCGTGGCCTGGGCTCAGGAAGGCCCTCCATCGGGAGTGTAGGCTGCTGGTCCGCTCGTTGTTTCTTCTGCCGATGGGCCGCAAGCCGGGCGGCTACCTGATCTTTCCAGGCGTCATCGTCATGGACGGATTCGAGGGGTAGGGGAGACGTGGTGCTCACAATTCACTTCCGTTTCTCATCGGGCCGTTCTTTCGACAGCCTTCCAGGCAAAAGGGTCCAAGGAAACAAACGTCTCGCTTTCCCGTCTGCATACAATGAAGAGGCGAGGGGGCGCGGAGCCGGATTCCGCATAGCAGTTGCAACCATCGAACGAGTACGGACCTACCAGAGCCATGCTGCACAAACGGAGCCGGACATTCCTGCTGCGAAGTGCCTGCGTCTTCTTAAGTACCACGCTGACGGGAGGAATTTATCCGCAGTTGCATGCACAGCAGGTTCCTACTTCGGCACCTCTGCCCGATTCTCCCACGCCGCAGCTCAATTACCCTATCGCGCAGCCGGTCGCGGAGCCCGAGGATGCCTCTCGCAAACTGACGGTCGTGGCCGACCAGATGACCCGCAATGGCGATGAGTACACGCTAACGGGCAACGTGGAGGTCCACTACAACGGCTATACCGTCACCGCCGAAAAACTGTCGTTTAACCAGGAGACAGGGGAGGCGGTCTCGGACGGCCACATCCGGATCACAGGCGGTCCCGATGACGAGTACATCGCCGCGTCGCATGGACAGGCCAACCTGAAGCAGCAGACAGGGAAGTTTTATGACGTGACGGGCTCCATCGGCGTGCATACGACGGCGAAGGGAACCACCTACACGAACAGCAATCCCTTTCTTTTCACCGGCCGTCAGGTGATTCAACGTGGTCCACGCAACTACGAGATCCTGAACGGCACAGTGACGAGCTGCCAGCTTCCGAATCCGGACTGGAGGCTTGCCTCCAAACGCTTTGTTGTCGAAGACGGTCAGGCACGCGGTTACAACAGCGTCTTCCGGCTGCTGAATATGCCGGTGCTGTTTCTGCCGTATGTTACGCATCCAACGTCGCCGGACGAGCGGCAGAGCGGATTTCTGATCCCCAGTTTCAGCAAGGCCGGCAGCCGTAAGGGATACATCATCGGCGAACAGCTGTATGTGCGTCTGTCGCGGTCGTCCGATATCACCGTGGGCTCAGAGTATTTTTCGGTCCGCGGCTTTTCGCAGCTCGTGACCTTCCGGTACAAGGGCAACGGACTTAACTTCCTGACGGCGCATTACACCGGACTTCTGGACCGCGGATACCACGATAACAATGGAGCGTATGTCAATCAGGGAGGCCAGGACTTTCTGCTCTCCGGCCGGAAGGACCTTGATGAGCACGCGCGCATCGTGGCTAACGTGGAGTACCTGAGCTCTTACGTCTACCGTGAGGCCTTCAACGACACCTTCAATCAGGCGGTCTCGACCGACGTTGTCTCGCACGCATTCGCCGCGTACCAGAAGAGTGGCGTTTCGGCATCGCTGTTCGGTGACCGTTACCAGGGCCTGAAGAATGTGGTAACCGGGCAGCAGGTACGCATTATCCGGGCGCCATCCCTGGATCTGGACCTGATCGAGCGCCGGTTGGGAAGCTCGCCGCTGGTATGGTCGTTCGACGCCTCAGCCACCGGCCTGAAGCGGGCACAACAAAATTTCACGACCGACGGTGTGATTGAGCGGTTGGATCTGCATCCGCGGATCTCCGCGCCGATTCACTTCGGCGGGTGGATGGCAAGGCCGTCGCTCGGTATACGCGACACGTTCTATTCGCGCAGCCGGCTTCCTTCGGTTATTCCCGGTCCAACGCCGGTGCAGGTGAGTGCAACGTTGAACCGCACCGCCATTGAGACGGGCTTCGAATTCAAGCCGCCGGTGCTGGAGCGCACCTTTGCCGCGAAAGACATCATCTTCGGTCGTGAGATGAAGCACACAATCGAATCGTTCCTGAATTACCGCTATGTCACCGGCGTAGATAACTACACCCGGACACTGCGCTTCGACCCGGTCGATGTGGTGACCAACACGAATGAGCTCGAGTACGGTGTCACCCAGCGTTTCTTCTTCCACAAGAAAGATGCGCCGGTGTGCGATGAAGAGTTGGCCGGCAATACGCGCCTGACATCAGGCTGTGGAGGCATGGGTGAGTCGGTGCGCTGGCGGCTGGCGCAGAAGCACTTCTTCGATCCGAGCTTCAACGGGTCTATCTCCCAGGGGCGGCGCAATATCTTCGAGAGCACGCTGGACTTCTCCGGCATTGCCTTTATCACGCAGCCGCGCGAGCTTTCGCCGCTCATTTCGGAGCTTCGGGTACGCATCTCCGACAAAACCGACGTGGAGTGGGACGTGAACTATGACCTCGGTCAGCACCGGTTTACGGCTTCGAATGTTTTTATCGACGAACACATCGGTCAGTATTTCGGCGGACTCTCATTTGCGCGGTTGAATGCGCCCGGCCGCTTCCTCACCTCGCCGATCTCGGACTTTACGCAGCTTCGTGTGCTGTTGGGCTACGGCGCGCCGAACAAGAAAGGCTTCTCGGCCGCGGTGAACAGCGGTATCGATCTGAACGCAGGTCAGACGCAGTACGGGGCCGTTCAGGTGAGCTACTTCTGGGACTGCTGTGGCTTCTCGGCGGAATACCGGAAGTTCGAACTGGGCACCGTACGTAATGACAACATCTACCGGTTTAACTTCTCGCTGGCAAATATCGGGTCGGCGGGGAATCTTAGAAGAGCCGAACGGCTGTTCTAAGAGTTAAAAGTTACAAGTTGAAAGTTGAAGAGGTACTGCATGGGGAAGGGAAATTCTTTGCCCGCTTTGGGATGGGTAGCGAATATGGATCCCAAATAGGCTCTTTAACTGGCAACTGGGAACTAGCAACCAGCAACTAGCAACTAGAGAGGTGCCATCCGAGGTTCCCCTGGCAATTCTGCATTGCCGCATGGCATCCTGCTTTTCTCTAATGAGAGAAGGGAGAGCTACGCCATGGCGAACGATTGGAACGATCGCATTCATGAAGCAGTAGACCGCATGGAGGCCGAACTCCGTAAAGCCATCGACTACGTCAATGACGAGGTCGTGCCGGAGGCGCGAATGCAGGGCGCTGAGGCCCTGCGCAAAGCGGCGGAGAAGCTTCGGCAGGTGGCGCAGAAGCTGGATGAGAGGACGCCGCGCCGTTGATCCGCAGCCGCTCGATTGCCGCAGGCGTTACGGTCTTGCTCGTCCTGGTATTGACCGGGTGCCATCACAAGAAGGCGCGTGTGGCGCGCCGTACTCCTCCACCGGTTACCCGCGATCCGCGCGCCTCGGCAGGGAACTATCCGCCGGTCCGGCCGGTGCCGGGACTAGGCACTGGGCAGTCGCAGGAGCCGCCGCCTGATTACGGCGACAAGGTGTATTCGACCGAGGTAGGCATGTCGAGCTGGTACGGTCCGCCGTATCACAATCGCAATGCGGCCAACGGTCTGCCGTATGACCAGAACGCCATGACGGCCGCGCATCGCACTCTTCCCATGGGCACCGTGGTTCGGGTGACCAATCTGCAGACGAACCAGTCCGCGGTGGTAAAGATTACTGACCGCGGACCTTTCGTGCAGGGACGTGTCCTGGACCTATCGATGGCCGCGGCCAAGGCTACGGGTGTCTACCGCGCAGGTGTGGCGAAGGTAAGGATCGATGTGCTGCAACAGACGGCGAATGCAGCAGTCTCCGGTAAGTGGTGCGTGCAGGTTGGCGCCTTTACCGAGGAAAAGAACTCATTGAAGTTGAAGGACCAGATGCAGCGCCGTTATCACACCGCCAAGGTGATCGAGTTCCCCGGACCGACAGGGCACTGGGTGCGCATCAATCCCGCAGTGATGGATAAAGCGCATGCGACCGAGGTTGCTGACGGTATTCATCCCAATGAGCCAAATGCGCAGGCATATCTTGTGAGGCTCGACTAGAGCATTTTTCCTGTAGGTGTAGGGCGGGGCTTGTGCATCTATCTGCGTTTTTCCCTCATGAAAACGTCATGCCCGCTCCTCCCGGGATACCCAGCAACAGGAAAAATGCTCTAGCTGTGTGGAGAGGATGCAACGGCGCGCATCCGGACATCTGAAAAGTCCATCTGGCGAAATTATTGGCACCAATCCCGATCCACCAAAACCTGCAGAATCTGCAAGGATCAAAGAAAACCTGTGTCTCCAATTCCGCAGTGTGAAATTTTGTGAATTGTAGAGAAATTCATTGGTCTCCCCATTTTCGTTGTCACTACTCTTCCGTTCGTGTTTCGTCTCCCGCACTCAGCGTTTCAGCGGCTTGGGATCTCCCAGATCCCGGAACTGAGTTCAGCAAAACCTGACGGGACATAGATTGCAACGGTTGGAATGTTCGTCCCAGGAGGCTCATCTATGCATGATTTAGTCCCAGAAAACAGAAGCATGCGTAACGACGCAGGCAATTCGAGATCAGGAAGTGTCCGGACACCCTGGCCCCGTTCTATAACGCGTGCACGTATTTCGCTTTGTGCAGCACTTCTCGCCATCGCGATTTCAGCGATTGAGGTGAATGGGGCGTTGGGACAAGCAAGTTCCAGTTCCGACGCTGCCGGTAAAGTCACGGATGCCACTGGCGCAGTCATTGCAGGAGCGACGGTCCACCTGATCAACAATGCCACCGGAGCTGAGCGTACCGCCACTACGAACGAGGATGGAGACTGGTCGATTCCGAATATCCCGCCAGCCAGTTACAAGGTTCGTGTGGAGAAGCCCGGATTCAAAACCGCACAGATTCCCGCACTTGATGTGCAAATTGGCAAAGCCGCAAATGGATCAGTTCAGCTCAGTGTCGGTGAAGCGGCGGAGACTGTTGAAGTGAGTACGCTGCCTCCGCAGCTGCAGACACAGGAAGCGACTATCGGCCAGGTCATCGACCAGAAGCAGATCAATGACCTGCCATTGAATGGCCGAAATGTTCTGCAGCTTGCCACGTTGGCGCCGGGAGTGTCTCCGCCACAGCAGGGGCAGACGGGAAACCCCAATCGAACCGGAAACCGGAACCTGTATGTAACAGTGGATGGAGGGCGCGGCAGCTCGACGAACTACGTTCTCGATGGTACTTACATCCGCTCGATTCGCTTCAACAATATGTCGATCCAGCCGAATGTCGACACGCTGCAAGAGTTCAATCTGCTGCGCAACTCTTTCTCGACGGAGTACGGTCAGGGACAAGCGGTTGTTTCGATGGTTACGAAATCGGGCTCCAATTCAATCCACGGGACAGCCTACGAGTTTGCTCGGAACGCTATCTTTGATGCTCGTAACTACTTCGCTACGGCGGTGACGAATCCAACGAAACCAAACTTCACTCGCCACCAATACGGCGGGACAGTAGGTTTTCCGATCAGGAAAGACAAGCTCTTTGTTTTTGGAGGTTTCGAGGGGCTTCGCACGCGACGTGAAACGCCCGTCTACGGCTACTACCCTTGTGCACCCGATCAGGGGTGCGATGCAGGTCGTACGTACACCGCTCCTACCTACAATGTCGGCCGTATCCTGGCCCTGACTTTCCCAAAGCCTACAACAGCCCAGGGGCTGCCAACCATCCTTGCTCAATACAATTACTCAGCAACCCCAACCACTACCGACGACTATGACGAGTACACCGTCCGCGCCGATCAGACACTTTCGCAGCGGAATACTCTTTTCGAACGATACGTCGACTTCAATTCAACGGAGTTTATCCCTTCTGTTCAGGGCGGCATCAACAATGTCCTCATCGGCCGCAATGGCGTTATCGGCGATACATTCCTCTTCTCTTCCAACATCGTTAACGAGGTTCGCGCGGCTTACAACCAGTACTACAACTATGAACTGGGTGTGCCTCTAAATCCGGGCGTCAATTATGCAGCGCAGACGGGTATCACCTTTGTCTCGGGTCTTACGAACCCCACCCAGTACGGCCGCGCCAGCATCGGTATCACCGGATTTACTACCGTGTCTGACAATGTCACGAACCAGGGTGGGAATGAGAACATCCTGAGCTTCGGAGATTCGCTATCGATCGTGCATGGGAAGCACACGTTCAAAATGGGCTTCCAGTATCAAAACCGCCGCGTGATTATGATTGCAGACAACAAC
>JAEKKE010000543.1 GCA_019510535.1 Acidobacteriota bacterium | reverse complement strand
ACCAGCCATATCCGCCGCGCACTACGGTCTTGCCCGCGCCAAACGGCTGCCAGTTGAAACCGATACGCGGTGCGAAGTCGTAGAAGTGCGGTGGAATCAGGCCACGGCCGTACTGTGAGATCTGCGGCGTCAGCAGTGTACCAGCGATGCCATTCGGCAGCGTAGCACTGGCCGCATACTGATCGTTGTTCTGCACCCACGGCGGCATGTGGTCCCACCGCAGCCCGAGCGAGATCGTCAGACCATTGCGAACATGCCAGTTGTCCTGCACGAAATATCCCTGCCACAGGGTTCTGATGTTGGTGTAGGTGTGCGTCGGATTGATGGACGCCGCCTGCATGTAGCCGAGCAGGAAGTCCGCCAGCGCCGATCCCGTCCACTGTCCCGTGAAACCAAAGTTACCGCGCGGGTCGCGAATCTGATCGAAGGTGTCGTTCTTGAAGGTCAACTGAACGCCGCCGGCGAGGAAATGCTTGCCCAGCTGCAGGGACAGTGAATCATTCACACTGTGCGCACTGTTCGATCGGTTACGTGGACCGATGGTACGGCGCAGCTGGAAGAGGCTGAAGACGCCGTCCGGACCACTGATGTTCACCGTCGGCGGTCCATAGAAGTGGGAGTCGGACGATGCGAATGGAACTCCAATGGCATTCGCGATGTTGTAGTTGGTGTCGTCCGTGGTGCCGAAGGTCTCAATCTCGGTGAAGCGGTGATAGCCGTAGGAGGCCGTGTTCACCATCGACGAACCGAAGGTGTGCACATGCGCCGCGCTGAGGTTGGTGCTGCGGGCATCGTTGTTGTCCTGGTCGTGCCCGAAGAGCGGTGTGCCGGCGTTGAAGGTATCGTCCCAGATGAAGTGACCGTTGATCTGGTCGTGGGTCGTGAGCATGTGATCGAGGCGGGTGATGATATCGCGCTGCGTGGAGAGCGCCTTCGGCGTGCCTGTCTGATAGTTGGTGTTGCTGGCATAGGAGCCGTTCGCCGGCGTGTAGCTCAACAGCTTCAATGCCGATGCGCTGATGCGGTTCGCTGGAATCTGCTTGTTAGGAAAGGGCTGGCCGGTCGTGGGATCCAGAATCGCGTTGGCCGTCGTGGTCGATCCGCTGGCGGCGAAGACGCGGCCGGTCACAGAACTGAGATCGCCGCCCTGCTGTGCGGCTGTCGGAACGATCAGGAAGCTCGGCGTTGAGGCTGTGAGGTTGCGTCCCTCTTCCTCATTGACGAAGAAGAAGGTGCGGCCGCGGCCGTTATAGAGGTGCGGAATGATGACCGGTCCGCCGATGTTGCCGCCGAACTGGTTACGGTTCAGGCGAGGCGCCGTCGGGTTGGGGTTAGTGGTCGAGATGAAGTCGCGGCTCTTGGTGAAGTAGTTGTTGCGATTGAACTCCCACAGGGTGCCGTGAAAATCATTGCTGCCCGACTTCAGAATGACGTTGATAAAGCCGCCAAGCGCGCCTCCGTTCTCGGCCGTGCTGGAGCTGGTTTCCACCTTGAACTCGGAGATGGCGTCGACTGAGGGCGAAAAGCTGTAGGTGTTGGCGTCGTAGTCCATCGACTCCGCGCCTTCGATGAAGTAGCGGTTCTGCGTGTCGCGCTGGCCATTGATTTGGGTAGCTGTCAAACCGCCGTTGGCATCGGACTGTCCGATCGAACCGCGCCCGCGGCGGGCGGCGATGGAGGAGACCGTACCGGGGTTAACGCCCGGAATCAACTGCGTGAGCTGGATGAAGTTTCTGCCGTTCAGCGGCAGGCTTACCACCTTGGTGGAGTCAATCGTGGTGCCGACGCTGGGATTGTCCGTCTGCAGCTGCGCGACCGAGGTGTCGACCGTGATCACCTGGTCGGCTCCGCCGATCTTCATACCGAAGTCGACACGGGCTACCTGGTCGGCGGCCAGTACCAGCTCATTGCCTACCTGGGTGCTGAAACCTTCCTTGGCCACGGTGACGATGTAGCGGCCGGGCGATAGGGAGGGAGCGTTGTAGTTTCCGTTGCTGTCGGTTTCGAGCTCGCGGGTCCGGCCGGTTTCAACGCTCTGATCGTAATTTTGGCGGTAGGGACGAGAGCTCCCGCAGGATCGCTTACCGTACCGGTGATGGTGCCGAAGCTGGTGCTCTGCGCCCATCCCGGAGGGACAAGAGCAAACAGAAGGATCAGGACCGGGGAGATGATCCACTGTGGGAAACGTTTTCTTCTACTGATATTTGGATACATATTGGCCTCTTCTACAAAGTGCCGAAGGTCTTACAGGCTTCGGCGGTGATTCAAGAATTCGTCCCAGGTGCCTGCCAATGCAGTTCAGGACAGAAAATGCGTTGTTTTGAAGTCAACAAAGAGTCGTGAATCAAAGAGAGGACCATCAAGTTAATTCACCGTTAACCCCGAGCTCATAGTGAAACAGAGCGGCAAGCCTCTATCTGGCAACGGTTTGCGGATGTTGGAGGGAGTTTTATTAACCGTAAAGACGGGTGGGAAGGCGGGTTAGCTATAAAAGGATTTGGCAAAGACTGGCAAGGTGGGAGCCGTAGGCTTCAGCCACGGTTTACGGCCCAGGGCTAAAGCCCGTTTACTTTTCAGCTGTTACAAGCGGGCTGAAGCCCGCTTCTCCCACCCATTTCGCCCACAAAGAAAATCAAGCATGCGACAAAAACCTACCGCGCTACTGCTCGATCCGCCAGGCGACGATCTCAGACCGGAAGGGTGTACCGATGATCTGGTAGTTGTGCAGAAGGACCTCAAAGCCAGGCGGCGGTCCTTTGAGCGAGAGGTGGTTCTGCCGGAAGA
>JAEKKE010000542.1 GCA_019510535.1 Acidobacteriota bacterium | reverse complement strand
CAACAACGGAAGCGGAAGAGGCAGCGGACGACGAAGCCACGATTGTGGACGAGCCGAAGCTGCACCGCACGCACGGCGAGTATGATCTCCACGAAACGAAGATCGCCATCATCGGGCGGCCGAACGTCGGCAAGTCCACCCTGCTGAACGCTCTGACCGGAACCAAGCGCGCGATTGTCTCTCCGATTGCCGGAACGACGCGCGACGCTGTCGATGAAGTTGTTACACGCGGCGGACATGACTTCCGCTTTGTGGATACAGCCGGTATTCGCCGCAAGGGCAAGACCACCGCAATGGCCGAGAAGCTCTCAGTCATCATGGCGCGCAAGCATCTGGAAGCGAGCGATGTGGCGCTGCTGATCATCGATGCCACCGAGGGTGTGACCGCTCTGGATGCAAACATCGGTGGATATGCGCATGAGAGCGGCCGCAGCGTCGTCATCGTAGTGAACAAGTGGGATGCCGTCACCACAAATCGCGAAGATAAGAGCGAGCCTGGGGCCAATCAGAAGGTGTATGCCGAGCAGGTACGCGAGCATTTGAAGTATCTGGACTATGCTCCGCTGGTCTTTATCTCGGCGCAGAAGTCAATGAACGTACCGGCGGTCTTCCGCGAGGTGGCGCGTGTTGCCAAAGAGCGTCGCAAGCGCGTGACCACAGGCGAGATGAACCGCTTCCTGAAACGTGTGGACTTCCAGCGCGCCTCGGTGCCGATGGCGAAGCGGGTGAGGATCTACTTCATGACGCAGGCAGCGGTGGCTCCGCCGACGTTCGTTCTGTTCACCGACAAGGATGTGAAGCTGCACTTCAGCTTTGAACGCTTCCTTGAGAACCAGATCCGCGAGAGCTTCGGATTTGTGGGAACGCCGATCTGGTTCAAGACCAAGGGGCGGAATAAGAAAGTAGAAGAATAGTTGAATAATTGAATGGTTTGGCTCGTTGCGCATGGAGCCACATACCTAGGGCGTTGCCCTAGGCTGATATAGAACGCGCGTTTCCCTCCCGACGAACCAAGTTCGTCGGGGACCCCGGCTTTCAGCGCTTACTGCTTGTATGTCTTAGCTTGCAGGCTCGTCCGCGATTGCGGGCGGCTCGGGATTTTCCGGTGCAGGTGATGGCGGTAGAGGGGCAGGCTGCAGGTTCCACCAGCTTTGTCCTGGTGGTTCGAGAAGGTCGCCCAGCAGTGGGTAGCGACCGCCGAGATAGTAGGCTGCGTAGCAGCGCAGGAAGAGTGTCACCGTGCCGATGGTGAAGAGCTGCACATACCCGTAGATCGCCAGGAAAAATACCGCGAAGACGACAAGGCCGGCTATACCGAGCACATGGCCTGTTGCGGCCATGTGAGGAAGCGCAAGGCCGCCGATGATCGCTGGAATGATGACCAGGAAATAAAAGAACAACATCACAATCGAACTTACGGCATAGTGCGCGATGAATCCCGCGATCGCCAGTACGACTTTCAGTGCGGCATATCCGCAGATGCTTCCGGATTCCTGCCGGAAGTGCATTTGGAAGCGACGAAGCGCTTCCCCCGGCGTGATGTTTTCGAGAGCGAGTGACGGCAGCACGAAGTCTGCCAGCAAGCCGCCGGCGACAATGACGAGAGACACGCCCGCGAAGAAACCGACGTATCCCAGCAGGAAAGAGGCGACGAACTGAAAAGGGTTCTGCTGACCTGCATTGAGGGTGGTAGCTGACCTGACGGCCCATCGAATAAAGAAGACAAAAGGGAGCCACGCTACGAAAGCAAGAGGGGTTGTAATGGCGAGCTTCAGCTTTATCCAATGCCAGCGCACTGGATAATATTTCCGCCACGCGGGAGCAACGAATTGGACGCGCTCCACTGCAATATCAAAAGCAACCAACTGGAGCCGCGAAGCCAGAGTAAACACCCAGAACAAGATGCCATCGCATGCGAGAGCGCCGACAGTCGCCAGGAGGGCAGCCCCTACCCTTATAGCGCCATACGCATGCGGCCTCCAAAGCATGAAACAAACGAGTCCGAGCGTGCAGAACGGGATGTACGCGGTTCCCATGATCGCGACATAGGTGGAAGCGGCTAGCTTCCAGCTTCGGCCGAAACGGAAGGGCTGGAAGAGAATCTCGCGGGTTCGATTGAAGGCAGGTCCGATGGCTTCAGACGGGGTAAGTTGTTTCATGAGTCCTAATAGTTCTTGTT
>JAEKKE010000541.1 GCA_019510535.1 Acidobacteriota bacterium | reverse complement strand
GTCAGTTTGGTGTTGAGCTTGTAGGCGTTAACCCGGTCGCGGATTACACCGCCGGAGGGCGGCAGCTTGTTCGGCTCGTGGGCGCCGATGGCGAAGTAGCCTGTGGGCCAGTCCTTCGGCATCTCACGCGGATCGATGTAGCGCGAGATGTCGTTGACGACGTAGTTGGCCCACGCGGCAGAGCCGATGCCGGCATCAGTGGGATCAACACCTGCAATGCCGTTCACCAGCCAGTAGGCACGAGTGAGATCGAAGCGCGGGTCTGTCCCCAGAGCCATCAGCGAGGTGGTGGCGTTCACCAGCGTGGTGCCGCTCAGAATGCCCAGAACGGTGTGCTCCGGATTGGTGCGGATGGGATGGATGCCGCCGGGGAAGTCGAGCGTTTCGGTCAGATGTTCGCGCTCGACCCAAAGCTGGAACTCGCCGGGGACGTCGCCCTCGT
This sequence comes from Acidobacteriota bacterium, assembly GCA_019510535.1. Taxonomy (GTDB): domain Bacteria; phylum Acidobacteriota; class Terriglobia; order Terriglobales; family Acidobacteriaceae; genus Terriglobus. The sequence goes on along the minus strand of JAEKKE010000541.1, from coordinate 1,738 downwards.
CCTTGCCGATCTCAAATGTGGTGACAATAACGGCCTTGATCGGCCACGGCTTTTGGGCCTGTTGGGCCGACTGGGCAGAGAGCAGAGGGGCGGCAACGGTGAGCAGACAGACGGCGGCGCGACGAAGGTACGGCAACATGAACATAGCTCCTGGATAGGCCGAGAATAGCATCTGAAGACGTATGGCATCGCTTGAGATCCACCGCGGAGACATTACAAAACTGGCGGTCGACGCCATCGTGAACGCCGCCAACTCCTCCCTGCTGGGCGGCGGGGGCGTCGACGGCGCGATCCACCGTGCCGCCGGTCCCGAGCTGTTACATGCCTGCAGTCTGCTGGGTGGCTGCAAAACCGGCGACGCCAAAGCGACACCTGGCTTCCGTCTGCCGGCGAAATGGGTCTTCCACGCGGTTGGTCCGGTATGGAACGGAGGCGGCAGCGGCGAGGATGACCTGCTGGCAAGTTGTTACAACCGCTGCCTCGACCTGGCGCGGGAGCATGGCGCTAAGAGTATCGCCTTTCCAGCGATCTCAACCGGGGTCTATCGTTTTCCGTTAGAACGGGCGACGGAGATCGCCGTGCGCGCTGTTCGGGAGCACTCTCATACGCCGCTGCTCGATCGCGTCCTCTTCGTTGCCTTCAGCGACGAGGCTGAGCAGGCATACGCCGCGCTGCTGCGATAGAGCATTTCTCCTAATGGTGCCGAGGGAAGTTTTGGTTGCTTGCGCCGTTTTCCGCGAAGAAAACGGCATTCGCAGATTTTTCCAAAGCTACCGTATTAGGAGAAATGCTAAAGAAGATCCCTACTTCCGCAATCGTCTGGGGCGACGTATGCTATGCGAATACTTTTTGCACCATGACACCCAAGGAACCTATTGTCGGCGCACCTGCACTTCGCTATGAAGGCGAAGCCAAAGTGCTTGGCCGCGCCAAGTACATTGACGATCTTCACCTCCCGCAGATGATTCACGGCGCTACCGTGCGCTCGAAGTTTCCACGTGGGCGCATCACCACCATCCGCTATGGCGAAGGCATTCCGTGGAACGAGTTCACCATCGTTACCTGGAAGGACATCCCCGGCGAAAACACGATCGTTCATCTGCTCAAGGACCATCCCTGTCTGGTTCAAGAGATCGTCAATCATCCCGAAGAGCCGATCGTGCTGCTGGCGCACGCGGATAAGGCGCTGCTGCGCAAGGCCGTCGACGCGGTGACCATCGAGTACGAGCCTCTGCCGGCGGTCTTCACCATCGAAGAATCGGAAGCTCCCGATGCGCCGGTGATCTGGAACAGCGAGGCCGGTGATTCGCCCAATGTCTTCAAGACCTACCTGATGGAGAAGGGCCACGTCGATGATGTGTGGGCGGCCGCCGACTACATCATCGAAGGCGAGTATTCCACCGGAGCGCAGGAACAGCTCTACATCGAGAACAACGGTGTCATCGCCGAGTACAGCGAAGAGAGTGTCACGGTATGGGGATCGATGCAATGTCCGTATTACCTGCATCACGCGCTGCAGCTTGCCTTTGCTTTGCCCGAAGAGAAATGCCGTGTCATCCAGGTGGAGACCGGCGGAGCCTTCGGTGGCAAGGAAGACTATCCCTCCGTGATCGGCTGCCACGCTGCGCTGCTGGCGATGAAGAGCGGCAGGCCGGTGAAGATGGTCTATGACCGCCTGGAGGATATGGCGGCGACCACGAAGCGCCATCCCTCGCGCACACGCCACCGCACGGCGGTC
>JAEKKE010000387.1 GCA_019510535.1 Acidobacteriota bacterium | reverse complement strand
AAAGGCGTAAACGTAGCGACGCAGCAGACGGTGACCATTGACACGCCGCTGGCTGTTGGCGCTTCCTCCACGACTGTCGAAGTGACCGCCGACGCTCCGCTTGTCGATAGCTCCACCGCATCGAACGGCCAGGTCTTCGACACGCAGAAGCTGCAGGATCTGCCCAACCTGGGCCGCAATCCCTTCCTTCTGACGAAGCTCAATACCAACGTGACGGCGACGGGCGATCCTCGCTTCAACCGCTTCCAGGATCAGTCCGGATCGTCGGCGATCTCTGTTTCAGGCGGACCGATCAACGGCAATAACTACGAAATCGACGGTGTACCGGTCACTGATTTCTCGAACCGCGCCGTGATTATTCCTTCGGTCGACGCCGTGCAGGAGATGAAGATTCAGACCAACACCTACGATGCGGAAATGGGCCGTACCGGTGGTGGTAACTTCAACACCCTGCTGAAGAGCGGCACCAACACGCTGCACGGCAATCTCCTTGGCACAAGCCGCCAGACCAACTGGTCGGCGAATACCTGGAACAACAACTACAACGGCACCGGCCGTCCCAATATCACCCAGTACACCTATGAGGGATCCATCGGTGGTCCAGTTGTAATTCCTCACCTGTACAACGGCAAGGACAAGACCTTCTTCTGGCTGACTGAGGAAGGTTATCGCCAGCGCTCTCCTCTGGCCGCAAACTACTACCTGCCGACAGCTGCCGAGCGCAGCGGCGATTTTTCCAGCAGTTATGCCGATGTTGCGCGGACGACTCAACTGAAAATTTATGATCCAGCGACAACCGTTGCGTCTACCGGCAACCGTTCGCAGTTCGCCGGCAATATCATTCCGTCCAGTCGTCAATCTGCGATCGGCCAGAAGATCCTTGCCGCGCTGCCGACCTGCACCTCTATCTGCACGGCGACTACTTCTTATGGCGGTACCAACTTCCGTCCGACGGACCTTCTCGGTGACCGGGCGGACGAGTTCGTTGGCAAGCTCGATCATCAGATCACGCAAAAATGGGCTGCAAATATCTCCTATATGCACTATGGCTCGAAGGAGCCAGGTGGTAATCCGCTGGGCTCATTCGCTGGCGACGGCAATTCGTACCTGCTGTACCGCAAGGTAGATGCTACGACGGTCAATACCACCTACACCTTGAATCCGACGACGGTATTGACTGTGGGCTGGGGCTTCAACCGCTTCCCGAACAACACGCTCGACCTGACCAACAATTACGATCAATCGCAGCTCGGTCTACCTTCTAGCTATGTAAGCGCGCTCCAGAAAAAATCATTCCCGCGGGTGACGCTAACACAGATCAACGCACAGTTGGGAACCAATAACTCCGGCCCGGCGGCGTTCTACTCCCGCAACTTCGTTGCCGGCATTTCCAAGTCGCTCGGTAAACAGTCGCTGAAAGGTGGTTACGTCTACCGTTCCATCAGCGTAGACTTCACCAACGTCAGCAACGGTAATGGCTTCTTTACCTTCAACAACACCTTTACCGCTATCAATGCGAATTCAAAAAACGTGGGTGGTCTCGCCACGGGTGCCGATATCGCCGATCTCCTGCTCGGCTACCCGACGACCGGGCAGGTACAGATCGCCAGCAAGATCGCGCTCAACGTTCCTTACCACGCTTTCTATATCCAGGACGACTACCGCTTGACCAATCGTCTGACCATCAACGCCGGTCTGCGTTATGAGTATGAGCCGGGTGTCCATGAGCGGAACAACAAGTATGCGATCGGTTTCGACCGTACTGCCTCCAATCCGCTTTCTTCTACCTCTGGCGTAGCGACCAAGGGCGGTATCATGTTCGCTGGCCAGAACGGCTATCCCACCACCTGCTGCAACAACAGCAATACGAAGTTTGCTCCACGTATCGGTCTGGTGTACTCGCTTGATCAGAAGACGGTGGTTCGTGCCGGATATGGTGTCTTCTACGCTCCGATCTACTACTCCACGAGCGCCTCGCTGGCTCCTGGTTATGTGTCCACCACCTCCTATGTCGCGTCTAACGATAGCAACAACACCTCAGCGAACTCACTCGCCAACCCTTATCCGAACGGGATCAACCAGCCGGTAGGCAATTCGCTTGGATACGCGCAGGGACTTGGCGACGCGCTGACCACCATCGATCAGTATCGCCGGTCGCCGGTTGTACAGCAGTACTCGCTCGATGTTCAGCGGGAGCTGCCTTACGGAGTCGCACTGCAGTTAGGCTATGTCGGTTCGAAGGGACGTAATCTCCTGCCTGGCAACGGCACTACTTATAACCTGGATCAGGTCAACCTCGGAGCGATTCCGTATGGCCAGGGAGCCTGCCCCGCCAACACCGGAGCGTCGGCTGCGGCCTTCTTGAATGCGAAGAGCTCCAACCCCTATTACAACAAGGGTGGAACTGGAGCGATCGCCGCGGCGACCGTGGCTAACTCCCAGCTCTGCAAACCGTTCCCTGGATTCACGACCGTCAGCATTCAGCCCAGCAACTCCAAATCGCTGTACAACTCAATGATCATCAAGGCACAGAAGAAGATGGCGCACGGCGCAACCTTCGTGACGGCATTGACCTGGTCTTCGAACTGGGACTCGAGCTTCGGTCAGGGCAGCAGCCTCAACCCCGGCAACGGCGGTCCTCAGGATGCCAATAATCTGAACGCGGAATATGCTCGTGCCATCAACAATGCACCTCTTCGTTATACGGCGGCGGGCACCTGGCAGCTTCCGTTCGGAAGGGGCCGTACCTTCCTCAGCCACAATCGTTGGATTGATCTTGCGGTTGGCGGATGGGATCTGAATTCGACCTTTGTTGCACAGCAGGGTGGGCCGGTTCCGATCCAGTTGAATACCAACAACAATTCCGGTTATGGCAATTCCGTGCAGCGTCCGAACCTGGTTGCGGGAGCGAACGTTTGCACCTCTGGTTCGGTACAGAGCCGCAATGGCCAGGGTGGCAACAAGCTGTACTTCAACACCGCCGCCTTTACGGACCCGGGACAGGGGAACTATGGCAACGCTCCGCGCACCATCGGAAGCTGCCAGGCTCCCGGATACCGGAACGTAGATGCGTCCATCTTCAAGGACTTCCATGCGGAGCGCGTCACGATGCAGTTCCGTGCGGAGTTCATGAACCTGACCAATACTCCTCAGTTCGCTATCTCTGCGGCCGCTCTGAAGGTGGGTTCCTCTTCCTTCGGCCAGGTCTCCACCAACGCCATCAACTTCCCGCGTCTGATCACGCTGGGTGGAAAAATCATGTTCTAGCCGGAACATGACATAAGCAGAAGGGGCGCGGAGCGATCCGCGCCCCTTCTGCTTTTGCATCCACAGGTCGCTTGGTCCTGCCTTGATACAGTGAAACCTATGTTTGCACCGACACAGCGGGTTCACTTTATTGGCATTGGCGGCATTGGTATGAGCGGGATTGCGGAGATCCTGTTGACGATGGGATATCCCGTCTCCGGCTCCGATCTGCGGCGCTCGCCTGTGACCGACCGGCTGGAAAAGCTCGGCGCCGTGATCTTTGAAGGGCATCGTGCGGAGAACGCCGCCGAGGCCGATGTCGTCGTGACCAGCTCCGCCGTGGCCAAAGATAACCCTGAAGTGCTGGATGCAAGATCGCGCAAGGTCCCAGTCATTCAGCGCGCGGAGATGCTCGCCGAACTGATGCGGCTGAAGTACGGGATCGCCGTCGCCGGCATGCATGGCAAGACGACGACGACCTCGATGGTGGCTTCGGTGCTGGCCGCTGGCGGCCTCGATCCGACGGTTGTCGTCGGTGGGCGTGTTGCCGCTCTGGGCTCGAATGCGCGCCTGGGAACCTCGCAGTACCTGGTGGCTGAAGCCGATGAGAGCGACCGCTCCTTCCTCAAGCTCCCCAGCGTGCTCGCTGTTGTGACCAACCTCGATCGCGAACACATGGATTGCTACCGCGACATGGAAGATGTGGAAGGCGCCTTCATCACCTTTATGGACCGCGTACCGTTCTATGGAGCAGTCACAGCATGCATCGATAATGATCTGTTGCGTGGGATCCTGCCGCGGACGAGCCGCCGTATCTATACCTATGGCGAGCGCGGAGAGGCTGACTTTCGGCTGGAGATCTTGCCGCGTACAGCAGGCTCGCATGCGCGCTTCCAGGTGACCTACCAGGGGCGCGTGATCGGGCCTCTGGATCTGCATGTTCCCGGGAAGCACAATGTGCTGAACGCGACGGCAGCCGTCGCCATCGGGGTGCAGCTTGGAGTGACAGATGACAAGCTCGTCGAGGGTATTGCTGCATTTCGTGGAGTCGATCGCCGCTTCCAGATTAAGGGAGTGGCTCGCGGCGTTACGATCGTCGACGACTACGGTCATCACCCCACCGAGGTGCAGGCGACCCTTCGTGCCGCCAGGGAATGCGGCTACGGACGCGTGCTGGTGCTCTTCCAGCCGCATCGTTATACCCGCACTCGCGATCTGATGGCAGACTTCGCAGGCTCATTTGGCGATGCAGACGTGCTGCAGGTGCTGGACATCTATGCCGCGAGCGAACATCCGATTCCTGGCGTAAATACTCCGGCGCTGGTGGAGGAGGTTCGCCTCACCGGACATCCCTCTGTATTTCACGCTGAAAGCATGGAAGCGGCGGTGCAGGCACTGGCAACGGAAGCCCGTGAAGGAGACGTCATCCTGACTCTGGGAGCAGGGAATGTCTCTCAGGCGGGTGCGCTGTTGTTGTCAAAACTGGAAGCGAACGCATAGAGCATTTTCCCTGTAGGTGTAGAGCAGGGCTTCCGCATTTATGGGTGTTTTCCGCAATGAAAACGCCGCTTCACGCCCCTCCCGGAATACCCAGCAACAGGGAAAATGCTCTAAAGAGGTATCTTCCCGGATACGCACGGGGCTGAATTCTGGAGCTATCAATTTATAGTCGAAGCGGATTCGCGAGCACGTTTGCGGCATTTCTGCCTGTATTTTGTTTTTCCTGATGCCAAATCTTTTTTCAAAACGCGCCTCGGAACACGCTGACCCTGTAGCCGATTCGTACCCGAACCAGGAGGTCGACCGCCGCAGGCGTCGCCGCTCTGAGGATGATTTTCCCGATGACGACGCGGAGTTTTTCCGCGCGAGTCAGCGCGTTCGCGTGCGAAAGGGGCTTCTGCCCCAGACCAAGTGGGGCCGCATCGCGGCCGCATCAGGCCTGGTAGTCGCATTGGGCGGCATGACTGGCGCAGCCATCGTGGCGAGGAACTATCTTCTACGGGATGACCGCTTCCGCATCGCCAGCTCGGCATCGATCGAGATTGCCGGCAATACGCATGTCTCCCGGCCGCAGATGCTCAGCATCTTTGGAGAAGATGTAGAGCGCAATATCTTCCGTGTACCGCTCACAGATCGCCGTGAGCAACTGGAGGGGCTGCCCTGGGTGGAGCACGCCACCGTCATGCGTCTGCTGCCGAATCGGCTCCGCGTCGCAGTGGTGGAACGTACCCCTGTTGCGTACCTCCGCCAGTCCGACGGTATCCGCCTGGTCGACGCCAACGGCGTCATTCTGGATCTGCCGGCTGATGCGGCAGGCGACCCACGCTACTCCTTCCCCGTGGTCACCGGGATCGTGGCCAGCGAGCCCTCTGGAACCCGCGGGGCTCGCATGAAGCTCTACCAGCGCTTCATTGCAGACCTTGACGGCGGAGGCGCGAAGATCAGCGACCAGGTCAGCGAAGTGGACGTCAGCAATCCCGAAGATGTGAAGGCGCTCATCCCCGATCACGGGATGGAAGTGCTTGTGCACTTTGGCGATGACAAGTTCCTGGAGCGCTACCAGAAGTATCAGCAGCATCTGCCGGAGTGGAAGCAGCAGTACCCGAAGCTCGCCTCGGCCGATATGCGCTATGAGACGCAGGTGGTGCTGGAGATGGCAAAGGATGCAGGTGGCCCTCCTCCGGTTCCAGTTGCTGATGTCACGCCGGGTAAAGATGTCCCAGCGAAGCCAAATTTCACAGCGAAGCCAAATGTTCCAGCAAAGGCAACCGCCGCAGCCACGCCTGCACCGCAGCCGTCTGCTCCAAAGAGCAAGCCGGCTGTAACAGCGAAGACTCCGCCGACAGCCAAAGCTGCTGCGTCCCGGCCTGTCGCCGCTGCAAAGCCGAAACAGACGATCGCAAGTGCAGCTCCAGTGCGGGACACGAGCTCGGGTATTCCGGATGATGTGGCCAGCCGTCTCGCAGGGCCAGCGCCAAAGCAGCCCGCAAAGCCGGCGGTGAAGTGGAAGATGCCAATTGCCAAGCCTGGACAGGTGGCTCGCCCGCCGAAGGATCTAATGAATCAGCCGGCACATCCTACCGTGCCCTCCGCGGGGGTGGCCCAGTGAAACCTCGCGAAGAGACTCTGATTACGGTTCTGGACGCCGGTAACGCCAAGAGTTGCGTGCTGGTTGGTGAGGTTCAGGAAGGCGTGCTGCGCTATCGCGGCCACGGCATCGAGATGTCGAGAGGCATGCGCAAGGGCCTGATTGCCGATCTCGGTCCGGCAGCGGATGCGATCAATCGAGCTGCGCTTGCGGCTGAACGTACGGCCAAGGCCGGGATTGAGACGGCGGTGGTCGGCGTTGGCGGTATGCACGTGCGCGGTGTCAACAGCCGCGGGGGCATCAGCATGGGGAGCCGTATGCGCGAGATCACGCGCGAAGAGGTCAAGGCTGCTGTAGACCGCGCACGCTCCGTGGCTCTGCCGGCGGACCGTGAGATTTTGCACCTCTTGCCGCAGGAGTTCATTCTCGACGACCAGCCGGGCATCCATGACCCCGTCGGAATGGTGGGCACGAAGCTTGAAGTGAACCTCCATCTCTCTACGTGCTCCGGTGGCGTCGCGCAGTCGGTTGTGACCTGCGCGAACAAGGCCGGCCTTGAGGTACTGGACACGGTCTATGAGGGTATTGCCGCGGCTGAGGCGGTTCTCAGCGCGGACGAACGTGAGCTCGGAGTCTGCATTGCGGATATAGGAGCCAGCACCACAGAGATGGTGGTCTTCTTCGAGGGAGCGGTTGCGCATACGGCTGTACTGCCGATCGGCGGCGACCATTTCACGAACGACCTCGCGGTCGGCCTCCACGTACCCGTCGAAGAGGCGGAACAGTTGAAGCAGGTCTGGGGCAATTGTGTTGTGACCAGTGTGCCCCAGTTGAATGAGATTGAAATCGGCGGCAATCTGGCGCTCAGCGGAGGCCAGCCGGCACGCATCGTGCGTCATCGCTACCTCGCGGAGATTCTTGAGCCGAGAGCGCGCGAGCTAATGCAGATGCTGCGTGAGAACCTGCGGCAGGGCGGTGTGCTGGAAGCCCTCGGCGCCGGCCTGGTTCTGACTGGCGGCTCGGCCAAGCTGGTCGGCCTGTTGGATGTTGCCGAGAGCATGCTGCGTGTGCCGGCTCGCGTTGGATATCCCGTACCGCTGTCACGCATGCCCGAGGAACTGGCGCAACCGGAGTTCGCGGCTCTGATCGGCATGCTGCTGTATACGCATCGCACGCAGGTGCGCCGCGCGAGCGAAGAGATGGGTCTGCGCGCCAAGCTGAAAGCGATCTTCGCCGGCACTATGTAGTGATCTCCGCTGCCACAAAATAGTCCTGATTCGGCCTCAGGAATCGACTTTGATAACCGTCATTTACTTTTCCGCATTTCTTTGCGCGCGGACGAATGACAGAATGACCATTAACGCAGGAGTTAACGCATTCCCATGTCGAATACGCCACAAGATCCGATCCGCATTCACTACAACGATGAGACTCGCACCGGCGCCAAGATTAAGGTCATCGGCGTAGGCGGTGGCGGCGGCAACGCGGTCAATCGCATGATCGCGGCCAAAGTGGAAGGCGTGGAGTTCATCGCCGCCAATACGGACGCTCAGGCGCTCGAAGGCTCTCTGGCGCCGGTAAAGCTGCAGCTTGGCGTGAAACTGACCTCTGGTCTGGGCGCCGGCGCGAATCCCGACGTGGGCCGCCGCGCGGCTCTGGAGGACTCCGACAAGATCATTGAGGCGCTGGAAGGTGCGGACATGGTCTTTGTCACGGCCGGTCTGGGCGGAGGTACGGGAACCGGCTCAGCTCCGGTGATCGCCTCGCTGGCCAGTGAGATGGGTGCGCTGACGGTAGCTGTGGTGACACGGCCGTTCGGATTTGAAGGCAAGCGCCGCATGATGCAGGCC
>JAEKKE010000540.1 GCA_019510535.1 Acidobacteriota bacterium | reverse complement strand
TCCGTGTTCGCCCAGCAGCAGCAGAAGAAGCCCAGCGCTCCGCGCTATGTAAGCCCCATTGCCCAGAAGCAGCCGGTGAATTCGCCCACGCCCAAGGCCATTACGCCCGATGCTGAGGTGGTGGAGGACATGGTCGTCCGCGTGAATGACCAGATCGTCTCCCGCTCGGACTATGAGCGCGCCCAACAGCAGCTCGAGGGTGAGATCGCCCAAAACCGCCTCTCTCCGGAAGATGCCGACAAGCGGCGCAAGGACCTGCTGCGCGATCTGATCGACCAGCAACTGTTGATTTCAAAGGGCAAGGAGCTCGGCATCAGTGCCGATGCCGAAGTTGTCCGCCGCCTGGACGAAATCCGCAAGCAGAACCACTTTGACTCGATGGAGGCCCTGGAGAAAGCGGCCCGCGAGCAGGGTGTCAGCTTTGAGGACTTCAAGGCCTCGATTCGCAACAACATCATTACCGGCGAAGTGGTGCGCAACGAGGTTGGACGTAAGTTGCAGATGACCCACGCAGATGAGGCTCGCTACTACAACGCCCACAAGAACGAGTTCAGCCAGCCGGAACAGATTCGTCTCTCCGAGATCCTGATTCCCACTCCCGGCACACCGACTGATGCCGATGTCGCCGCCGCCCAGAAGAAGGCCGACGACGTAGCCGCGCAGCTGGCTGCAGGAGCGAAGTTCGAGGATCTGGCCAAGACCGTCTCCGGCGGACCGACGGCCGCGCAGGGCGGCGACCTGGGCATGTTCAAGCGCGGCGCCGGCATGTTGGCGCAAGTACTTGAAGACAAGACCTTTCCTCTGAAGGCTGGCGAAAATACCGCTCCCATCCGTACCCGTCAGGGTTTCGTGATCCTGAAAGTCACCGAGCATACCGCGGCCGGCGTTCCTCCGCTGGAGCAGATTGAGCCCCAGGTGCAGGAGGCGATGTACTCCGAGCAGATGAACCCGGCGTTGCGTTCCTACCTGACCAAGCTGCGTGAGGATGCCTACATCGATCTGCGGCCCGGCTATACGGATTCCGGGTCATCGGGCCGCCAGACCTCGTTTGTCTTTACGGCCTACACCCCGCCCGCTCCGAAGAAGAAGGCGAACAAGTCGCGCTTCGATACGACGAAGACCGGCCGTCTGGCCCAGGCTCCGAAGGACGGCGCCCAGGTTGCCAGCCTGCCACTGGATAAGAACGGCAAGCCGAAGAAGATCAAGCGCGAGAAGGTGCGTTACGGTCAGGCTCCGCGTACGGCGCTGCCTGCGGCTCCTGAGGACCAGGTGGCCAACACCGCGGCGCCGCAGGAAGCTGCTCCCGGCACCGCGATCGCGCCGGTAGACAGCAATCCGTTGTCGCAGGCGAATGCCGATGCTGCCGCGGCAGCGGCTGCCGCCAATGTCGATCCGCTGGCGCCAAAGACTCCGGTGGCCGAGCACAAGTCGCGCTACGCAGCCAAGCAGAAGGAGTTTGAGCAGGCGAAGGTTGACCGCAAGGCTGCCTTTTCCCGTGAGAAGGCCGCTGCCATGCGTATAAGAGTCCGGTACCGCCGGGAACTGGCGATACGACGAATAAGTAAGGAAGAAGGCCCCGGAAACGGGGCCTTTCTGTTGGTGATAGGCGGATGTGTAAGGAGTCCCGGAGCATTGCCCTCAGTGGCTAAAGCCACTTGGTTTGAGCGTTGGTATTGGGACGGCTGAAAGCCGTCCCCTTAAGCAAGACAATTCGCGCGTAGCGCGAAATGCTCATGTCCCTAGGGGGACATGAGCATCCGGCCTGGTGGCTCGACACGCCTTTAGCGGCAGTGCCAGTCGTGGTGTTCACGTGGTGCTGTTGCGCTGATGGCGGAGGTGACGGGTATCCTTGAGCTTCAGGGATATGAAGTCTTTCTTTATCGCAGACGCCTCGCAGTACGAGAATGAGGTCATTACCAGTTACTTTGCGTTGGGCTCCATCTCGGCGCGAGAGAAAAAGTCCGGTAGCGGACAGTACCTGGCGCTCACGCTGGTGGACAAGACCGGCACCATGGACGCACGTATGTGGGACGAGTTCGAGGACGCGGTGCGTACCTGCGAACCCGGCTGCTACGTGAAGGTGCAGGGACAGATCTCGAAGTACAACGGCCGCTTCCAGATCACGCTGCAAAAGCTTCGTCTCGCGGCTGAGAGTGAGGTCGATCCTGCAGACTTTCTGCCGCATACGCAGTACGACATCGGAGAGATGTGGCAGGAGCTGCGCTCGACCGTCGATGCCTTCAGCAACTTGCATCTGCAGCGGCTGGTGAATGCATTCCTCGATGATCCGACGATTGGGCCGGCGTTCATGAGCGCTCCCGCGGCGAAGGTGCTGCACCATGCCTGGATCGGCGGTCTGCTGGAGCACGTCGTCTTCCTGTTGCGTATGTGCAAACGGGTTGCTCCGCAGTATCCCGAGGTGGATCCCGATCTGCTGTGCACCGCGGCCATTCTGCATGACATCGGCAAGACTCGCGAGCTGGAGTGGAAGTCGAGCTTTGCCTACTCAGCGGAGGGGCAGCTTATTGGGCACATCTCCATTGCGATGGGGATGCTGCGCGACAAGCTCGCACTTATCTCGCAAGTGGAGCCGTTTCCCGAAAGGCTGCGTATCCTGGTGGAGCACATCATCCTGTCGCACCACGGATCGCTCGAGTTCGGTTCGCCCAAGCTGCCCATGTTTGCAGAGGCGCTGGTCTTCCATGCGATCGACGATCTCGAAGCCAAGATGCAGAACCTGCGGACCCAGCTTGCGAACCATGTCGCGGGTGGAAATCAGCCGGGGTCGGTGACGGACTGGATCAGGAGCATGGACCGGCAGTTGGTGGATTCGAAGGAATACTTGAAGGGCGATTGAATAATTGGAAGATTGAAGAATTGAATAAGGTTTACTGACCCATACTCTGGGTGCCCCATCCATCGCAAAGCGATGGGTGGGAAATGAGCTGGCGTGATCAATCGAACGCGGCTCGAATCGTCTTTTTGTTTGTCATTTCGTAGCGCAGCGGAGAAATCCGCTTCTCGACCGTTACCTTCGGGTCCATATTTAGGACAAAAAGCGGTTCGCGCGAAGCGCGAATGCCCAGGTCCCTTAAGGGACCTGGGGCACCCGGGTGTATGGGCTCCCGATCTCGCGATAAAATCGATGTTTATGCTTCGTTTCTCCACAGCAGGTGAAAGTCACGGCGAGAGTCTCGTCGCGCTGGTCAGTGGTATGCCCGCCGGGGTGCCGGTCGATCTGGAGTATGTCAACCGCGAGCTCTGGCGGCGCCAGCAGGGATACGGCCGCGGCGGCCGTATGCGCATTGAGCGCGATACGGCGCATGTGCTTTCGGGGGTTCGTCATGGCCATACCATCGGATCGCCGATCGCGATGACGCTGGAGAACCGCGACTGGAAGAACTGGACTGAGATTTTGCCCGTCGAGCCGGGCGATCCTGCGAAGCACAAGGCTGTGGCTTCTCCGCGCCCTGGACATGCCGATCTTGCCGGCTCGCTGAAGTATGACTTTCACGATGCCCGCTATGTGCTGGAGCGTGCCTCAGCCCGCGAGTCTGCGGCGCGCGTTGCTGCCGGAGCGCTGGCGAAGCTGCTGCTGAAAGAGCTTGGTATTGAAGTCGCCAGCCATGTGATCCGCGTAGGCAAGGCTGAGCTGCAGCGGCCGGTGACCTGGGATGAGATCAAGGCCTTGCACGGT
>JAEKKE010000386.1 GCA_019510535.1 Acidobacteriota bacterium | reverse complement strand
ATGCTTCGTTCTCTAGCCCTTGGTACGCTGCTGATCCTTCCGTTCTCCGTGAGCCCGGCGCAGGACGTTACCGGCACACAGCAGGAGGGGCCCGCGTCCCCGAACGTCGGCGCCCCGAAAGAACAGAAGACGCTGACCAACGATGCCATTATCCGCATGGCGAAGGCTGGGCTGGATGAAGACCTCATTGCGCAGACGGTGCGGACACAGCCTGGAAGCTACGCTACCGGCCCCGACGATCTCATCGCCCTGAAAGAAGGCGGCGTCTCCCAGACGGTGATCTCCGCCATGCTTGCCAAAAACTCCGGCATGACAACTCACACCGAGAAGCCGATCGACCTGCCGCCCGCTTCATCACAGGTGGACGATATCGGCGTCTATTACAAACTGCGCGAGACGCAGGACTGGCAGCCGATGCCCATCGAGTTGGTGAACTTCCGCCAGGGCGGAGCCCTGAAGTCGACCCTCACCAACGGCATCATCAAGAAAGACATGAATGGCCATGTGAAGGGCTCGAGCGCAAAGCTCAATATGCGCGCCGGAGACCAGATCCTGATCTACACACCGGGCGGTACGCAGCCGGAAGAATACCTGCTGCTGCGCTTCCGCCAGCACGCCGACAACCGCGAGTTCCGCACCGAAACCGGCAATGTCTTTCACTCCGAGACCGGCGCCGAGCGCGACTCCGTCTCCTTCCAGCCGCGCAAGATTGGAAAGAACATGTACGCCTACGAGGTCCCAGATCTTGAGCCAGGCGAGTACGGCGTTCTACCCCCGGGCAATGTGAATCAACGGGGCATGGCGAATGCGGGGAAGATCTATACATTTGCCATTGGAAGATGAAGGGAATTGAATAATGGAATCATTGAATAATTGAATGCGCCACGGCGATCATTCAATCATTCAATTCTTTAATCATTCAATGGTCGAGCTTGCTCGATCCCTGCGAAACCCGCACAATCAATACGCATGCGAAAACGCACGCGGTACTCGCTGCTGATCGCCCTGGCGCTGCTTGGAGCGCTGGTGGTTGCCATTCTTCTGCGCAAGAGCGCTCCGCCTGAGGTGGCGCGGTTGCTGCCGGAGTCCGACGGTATTCTTTACCTCAACCTGAAGCCCATTCGCCTGATCACGAAGCTGGACCAGAAGGCCATTACACGCACGCCGGACTATCAGAAGTTCATCGATGCGACCGGTTTTCTCTTCGAGCGCGACCTCGATGCTGTGGCCTTCTCGCTGCACCGCATGGATAATCCCACCGGTCCCAACGGCCCGGTGGCCTACTCAGAGGTCTTCGAGGGGCGCTTCGACGGCAAGCGATTGAGCGACTATCTGCGTTCCATTTCAAGTTCGACGGAGAACTATGCCGGCCACGAGATCTTCACCGTGCCGATTGAGAATCGCAAGCTGCGGGTCACCACTCTCGGCTACGACATGGTGGCTGCCTCCAATATGCCAACGGCTGAGCAGATCCACTCCATCCTCGATCGCTACCGTGCCTCGGCCTCACCCTTCTCCGGCTCCTCGCTTCTGGGCGAGCATTACAGTTCCGTTCCACTGCTCTCGTTTGCCTGGGGCATCGGTCAGATCGGCCTGCCTTTGACCGAGAGCGGCAATATGAGCATTAGCGGCGTACAGCTTCCTCTGCCACAAGACGCGACCTTCGTCGCCTCGGCGCGTTTTGTCAGTTCGCTGCGCCTGCGCGTGGAAGAGATCGCAGCGAACGAACAGGCAGCGTCCCGCGATGCGGGCAATATGAACATGCTGCTGACGCTCTTTCGTGGTTTTGAATTGAACCAGGCCCGATCGGCTGAAGACACGGTGCTCCTGGAAGCCCTGGCGAACGCCAAAATCGAGCAAAAGAAGGAACGCGCGGTCCTTACCTCCACCATCTCTCTCGATGCGCTGCGGCGAGCGTCCAATAACCAGAAGTAGAGCATTTTCCCTGTTGCTGGGTATTCCGGAAAAAGAGTGCAGCGGCGTTTTCATTGCGGAAAACGCCCATAGATGCGGAAGCCCTACTCTATACCTACAGGGAAAGTGCTCCAGGGGAAAGGCGGGCTTGGGGATTTGAACAACCGTTCGATTGCGCTGTTGAAGTGGATTGTCTTTCCTCTCAGCCTGCTCCCGTTTGTGCTGGTCGCCTGGCGTTTCTGGCTGGCAGCCAGCGGAACCCAGCCGGACGCTCTCGGCGCCGATCCGGTCAATACGCTTACCCACATCACCGGCGACTGGACGATGTGGTTTCTGCTGATCTCGCTGGCGATCACACCCGTCCGCCGCCTGTCGCCGAAGCTGGCATGGCTGATTCGCTTCCGCCGCATGCTTGGCCTCTTTGCTTTCTTCTATGGAACATTGCACCTCGGCACCTATCTCTTTCTCTTCTCGGGTTACGACGTGAATGGGGCCTGGGAAGGAGTAAGGTCTGGGCATCTGAGCGTGTTGTGGACGAACCTGGTCGCCGTTTGGCCCACCATCCGGGAAGATGCGATGAAGCGTAAGTTCGTCCAGGTGGGTCTTCTGTGCTGGTTCATTCTGCTGCTGCTGGCGCTGACCAGTCCTCAATGGGTGCTGCGCAGGATGGGCGGCAAGCCGTGGCAACGGCTGCATCGCTGGGTCTATGTTGCCGGAGCACTCGCTGTCATCCACTACTGGTGGCTGGTGAAGAAGGGCGTGCTTACGCCGTGGAGGGATACCGCCGTTCTGATTGCGCTGCTTCTGGGCCGTCTCGCGTGGATGCTGTGGAAGCGGAGCAAGGCACCGGCGGCTTCCCGTGCGGTGCAAACCGTATAAGACACGTCCTTCGCAACTTTCTCTGCCGGCTACGGTTCTAAACAGGCACGCGGAGGTACGTCCCCCATGCACCGAGCGTCTGTTTGTTTTGCCGTAGTTCTTTTGCCTGCCATCCTGCTTCCGGCACAGATGGTGCGTTCCGCACAGATGTCGAAGTCGAAAGCGCCCAAAGCCGAGAAGGCTATGCCCTTGCAGCCCCTCACCGAGCGTGAGCGAGCGCAGCAGATTCTCAACCGGTTCACCTTTGGAGCGCGGCCGGGCGAGGTGGAGCAGGTTCTCTCCATGGGCGCCGACAAGTGGTTTGCCCAGCAACTCGATCCCAACAGCATCAAGGACGACGCAGTGGCGCGGCGCCTGGGTGACTATCCGGTCCTGCGCATGACGCCGGATCAGGTGGTGCAGACCTTCCCGGCGCAGTTCGTGGTGCAGCAGGTCGCCGAAGGCAAGATGCCTAAACCGTCCGACCCGCAGCTGGCCGCAGTCTACGAGGTCGGGCTCTGGCGCTGGCAGAAGTCGCTGGACGATAAAAAGGTCGACGCGGACGGCACCAGCCACATGCCTACGCCGGAACAGCAGGAGGAGCAGAAGAAAGTTGATCAGGCCACTGCTGCCCGTATCGCCGGGGAACTCTTTGCGATCGACCGCAAAGACCGCATGGCGAACCTCCTGTCGCGTCCCGTAGCCGACCGAGCGGCTTTTGCCCAGTATGTTGCCGGAGAACAGCGCACCCTTCTGATCGGCGAGTTCACACCACGCGAGCGGGAGTACTTCTATGCCATGGCCGCGCCCTCAGGTTCAAGCTACCGTGCCCTGCAGGAGCTGAGTGAGGCGAAGATGCTGCGCATGGTATTGAGCGAGCGTCAGGTGCAGGAGGTGATGACCGACTTCTGGTTCAATCACTTCAACGTCTACGGTCCGAAAGACTCCGACCAGTGGTATACGCCCGCCTATGAGCGCGACGCCATTCGGCCCTACGCCCTGGGCAAGTTCCGCGATCTGCTGCTGGCGACCGCCAAGTCTCCGGCGATGATGGTTTACCTCGACAACTTCACCTCCATCGGACCAAACAGCGAGGCCAACGGCGGCAAACGCAAAGATGGCAAACGGAACGGCCGCGGCCTGAACGAGAACTACGCCCGCGAGGTGATGGAACTGCACACTGTCGGCGTCAACGGCGGCTACTCGCAGGCCGATGTGACTCAGCTCGCTGGCATCCTGACGGGCTGGAGCGTTGACAACCAGAACCTTGGGGGCAAGTTCCTCTTCGATCCCAAGAAACATGAACCCGGGGAGAAGCTGTGGTTCGGACAGACCATTGCGGACGACCCGCAGAACGGTCAGCAGCAGGGAATCATTGCTCTGACCCGGCTTGCATCGATGCCGCAGACCGCGCACTTCATCAGTTGGAAGCTGGCGCAGCGCTTTGTCGCGGACGATCCTCCACCGGCACTGGTCGATCGCATGGCCGATACTTTTCAGCAGACCTATGGAGATATCAAGCAGGTGCTTCTGATCATGGTGCACTCGCCTGAGTTCAACTCGCGGAAGTACTTCCGCAACAAGGTGAAGACGCCGCAGGAGTTTCTCGCCTCAGCCTTCCGCGCCACGGCAACCGACCCTGGCAATCCCGGTCAGATGGTGCAGACCCTGCGCCAGATGGGAATGCCTTTCTACGGCAAGCTGGAGCCAACCGGCTACTACATCACCGCCGATCACTGGATGAATACCACTGCTCTGATTGACCGGCTGAACTTCGCCATGCAGTTGACCCAGAGCAAGTACGGTGGGCAGAAGTTCGACTCGTCCCGCCTGCTTGCCGTCGGCCTGATGTCGCAGCCTTCGGTCTCCGGAGGAGTGAAGCCGGTCAGCGCCCCCGCCGGTAACGGCGAGGTCCGGGCGGTGAGGATCGTCGATTCGGTGTCGTCTGTCCGAGGACGTATGCCTTCGCCGATAACCGGGATGGACGTCGCTCTGGACGTGTTGGAAACGACGCTGGTAGGAGGCCCGGTCTCAGAGAAGACGAACGCCCTGATCCATCAGCAGGTCGCTCAGCCGGCGCCGCAGGCGCAGACCGGATCTCAGCTCGATCAGCGCCAGACGCAAATCGCTCAAACCCAGACCAGTCAAGCCCAGCAACCAGCTCAACCGCAACAGCCGATGAGTCCGCCCGACACCCTGAATATGCTGACGGCACTGGTTCTCGGATCTCCGGAGTTCCAGGTGAGGTAGGAGATTAATTTATATATCGGTATATCACTTTTCCCGAACGGGGACAGCTTGATGTGCCTCTTCCAGCAGATCGATAGTTTCCTGCAGCCGCTGAAGATCGAAAGCGCGGCGGAGCACATAGACCGGAACTTTCGAGACAATGGCCCCTGAAGAGGCGAAGATGGCTGCCCGTCTCCCAAGCAGCTCTCCTGCGCGGCGGCGGAAGACCTGTTGCTGGACCAGCAGCAGGGCATCCATCCCGGTTTTCCGTAGGAGCGTAGCGGGTTCTCCGGCTTCACCCCGCTCCAAAAAGTAGATAGCCGCCAGGGGCGTGGTCTTCTGTGAGAAGGCGGAGACGTTCTCAAAACGGAAGTGATACTTGCCCTGTAGTGCGGCATGGACTCCGGACTGTTTCAGGTCGGGCAGGATCTCCAGCGACTGCGGCAGCAGTTTGACGCGAGGAAAGGCTGGACGTACGGACCATCCCTCGGTTGCCGGCTCCAAAGCGCAGACATCGTCCGAAAGCATGGTATGTCCCCGCTGGGTGAGGGTTGCGGCCAGGGTAGACTTGCCTGCTCCGGAGCGTCCGGAGAAGATGACGGCGCGGCCTCCCAGGCTCAAACAGGAGCCGTGCAGCGGGAAGACGCCGCGCTGATGACAGATGATGCCGAGGCCTGTGCCATACAGGAAGTTCCGGACCTCGATCGGATCTGCGCCGGGTTCGACCCGCAGTCGGATCTCACAGCCGTCCTTCACGGAAAAAGTACAGGTGGCGGGCATCTCAAGGCGGCCGAGAGCGGGTGCTTCGATCTGAAAACCGGGCCAGGCCGCAGGCGCGCCCGGGTCGACGAACTCCGGCTCGTTCAGGGTCAGTGTGATGTCTGGCAGATGCCGGGTATCCTGCCAAAGGGCAAGTTCGGGCAGAGGAAATTCTGAGCGTACATGCCAGCCGCAGAGGAAGTAATCTGTTGCAGAAGTGGTCACGGGGAGATCGCTTCCAGTTTTACAACAATCTACGAAGATGGGGAAAGAGTTATGCCGGCTGTACACCAACCGATCAGACTCCAGGACCGCTATATCTGGAGCAACGAGCAGATTGGATCCGAGGTCGACGGTAACGTCGTTCTGATGAATCTTGCCAAAGGGCACTATTACGGCTTGGACACGATCGGCAGCGACATCTGGCGACGGCTGGAGCATGGACCTGAGGTCGGCGCCATGGTGCGTGAGTTGGCCGAGATCTACCATCACGACGCGGCCGAGGTGGAGCGTGACGTGCTCGCACTCATGGAAAAGATGCGAGAGCAGAACCTGATTCGCCGCCTGTCATGAGCCTGGGTAGCAAAATTAAGACCAGTAAATTCGGATTATGGCGTGAGATTCCCCTCGCTGCGGAAGCGACAGCGTGGCTATTTCTGTCGTGGCTTGTGTTGGATGTGCTTCCCGGCAAACTCTACCGGCATTGCATGCAGCCACGGCTGCGCGTTCGAGAACCTGCCGAGGAGCAGAGCCTGCGGGAAATCAAACGCGTGAGCTGGGCCGTGCAGCGTACCTCGATCCGCCTGCCATGGCGTTCGGTCTGCTTCCATCGCGGCATCGCTGCGCACCAGATGCTTCGCCGGCGTGGCATTGCATCGACGCTGCACTACGGAGTCAATCCCAAAGAAAAGCTAGCGGCACACGTATGGGTTACGGCGGGTGGGCGCCCTGTTGTGGGTGTGCGCGAAGCCGTGGGTTACACCCAGATCGCGGTATTTCCTGATGCGGGGAAGAACACCGGCGCCGGTGTATTCAACACAAATGCCAGCTTCCGCTGAGTCACTAGGATAAGCGCTGAAGGCGCGTTCTATATCAGCCTGGGGCAACGCCCCAGGTATCGGGCATGTTGAAGTCTAAGGGCTGAAGGCCCGCTCCATAGTTCTTCAGTGAAGGCGAATGTCCGCCGCATAGATCATGAAGAGTTTTTGTAGACCCGGAGCGTTGATAAAGCGGTCCTTCACTTATCACCCCAGCGAACAAGTTCGCTGGGACCCCGAACCTTCAGGATGACAACATTTATGGCACGAACTTCTGAGATACGCCGCTAGCGCAGGTTAGCAATCCAATACCCGAACAGCGCCAGGCCGAGGGCGGTGGCCAGGAAGGTAACGGTCTGGCGGGTCAGGTATTTTTCACGGCCCGCCGTCATGCGCGGCAGCAGGGGAACCCCCATCGCCAGGCCACACAGGAAACCGCCGACATGGGCGCTGTTGTCGATGTGAATGCCGGTATCGCGGAGCAGGGTGGCCAGGCCGATAGCCAGGTTCAGGATGGCGAACTGAATGACTGATCCGCGCAGCTTCTTGAGCTCCGGCCAGGGGATAGGAAGCCTGCGGTTCGAGAGCAACACGATCAGGATTCCAGCCAGACCGAAGACCGCACCTGAAGCACCCGCGCCCGCCGAATAGTAAAGAGGGCACCAGTTTTGGCCCCAGGCACAAAGAATGACGTTGAAGGCCATGCTCAGCAGGTTTCCGGCGGCGCCCGTCAGAATGTAGACCGCGAACATGCCGCGACGACCCAGAAGAGGTTCTCCCAGAAGCCCCAGGTTCCACAGGCACCACATGTTGGTGGCCAGATGCAGAATGCCGACGTGAACGAACATCGCCGTCAGCAGACGCCACCACTGTCCCTCCAGGACCAGCGCGGTAATGTTGGCGCCATAGTGCTGCAGATCCTGCGGAGAGGGTAGTGTTAGCGAAACCCCGTGCAGCACCATCCACACAAATACAGCGCAGTTGACGCCCAGCAAGGTGTACGTCGCCGGGGCGGCGAGAAAACGCCAGCCGGAGCGGTTCTCCTGCGGCTGCGGCCCTGGCTCGGGTGGCAGAACATCAGGCTGCGGTGCAGAATGGGGGGATTGTTCGGCGGGGTCCATCAAATGGGTCTTGCTTCCTTCAGGGTAGCATTTAGAGCATTTCTCCTGTTGCTAGGGTGTGTCATCAAACTCCTGTCGACAGCGTTGCGGCGCAAATTTGTTCAGACGAGGCGGAGGCCGAAGACTGTGGCGGGCCCACAAGTCAAGGCCGACAACGAAGTATGGGCGAATTTGCGCCGCAACCCGGAGGGCCGGGGCAGACTTTCTTCACCCCAGCCAGCAAAGCTGACTGGGGACCCCGATTCCCGATCTCTTCGTCACTCGTCG
>JAEKKE010000385.1 GCA_019510535.1 Acidobacteriota bacterium | reverse complement strand
GAAGCTATGGGTTGCCGCCAAAGTCGCTCCTGTCAGCCAAGCGGAAAGCGTTGCCGAGAGATTCGCGAACAGATTCTGCAGGCTCGTCCACTTTGCCGCAGCTCGTGGTCCGGCCAGCGATTGGGTGAGCGCCCAGTTGTTCGAGGTGAAGAGGCCCAACCCGAAGCTGGCGATCATCATCGCTCCCATGCTGACGGCCTGCCGATTCGATGCCACGACAACAATCAGAGCGATCGCTGCCACAATGCACCCGATGCACACCGTGCCTTTGCGAACCATCACTGGATTGCGGCCCTGCCGCACCAGACGGTCTGAGGCAACACCGGCAACTCCGCATGCCACCGAAAGGCACCAGAAGGGCAGAGAGCTGACAAGCACCAGTTGCTTCGCACTGTAGTGATAGCGCTGTTCGAAGTAGTAGGGAAGCCAGCTTACGAACATGCTCCAGGCATAGTTGCTTCCGATATGACCGATGGCCGCGCCCCAGAACTGCCGCTGCGCCGCGACCTGCATGTAAGTGGGAGACCACGCTCGTTCACCTGCGCGCGACACTCGGATCGAGCGTGTGGCCATGAACCACAACGGAATCCAGAGCGTGCTGCCCAGGCCTAGGACCAGAAACATCATGCGCCATCCGGATGCGGCAACGATGGCCGTGCCGGCCATGATGCCAAGCGCCGGGCCGATCTTGGTGCCGACATCGATCAGGCTGTTGGCGGTACCGCGCAACTCTTCCGGGAAGAGCTTCGTGATCAGGGCCGAGGTTGCCGGAAAACTTACCGACTCGCCACAGCCGAGGATCAGGCGCAGCGTGAAGAGTACGGTAAAGCTGCTGAGAGTAATGCCAAACAGATGCAGATCGCGGCTGAGGCCAGTGGCCGCGGTTGCCAGTGACCAGACGACAAAGGCCAGGCCGAAGACCTTAGCTGCGTCAAACCGTTCCAGCAGTTTGCCGACGGCGAGTTGCATCAGCGTGTAGGAGAGGAAGAAGGCAGAGCTGAGCAGGCCAAGCTGCTTCTCGTCCAGCGAGAGGTCACGTTTCAGGCTGGTGAGCGCAATCGACAGGCTGCCCCGGTCGATGAAGCAGATGCCCATCGCCAGCACCAGCAGCAGAAGTATCTGCCATTCTTTCGAGCGCTTCGGCGCAATCTCCGGCACGGTCTTAGGGCCTGCCTTTCACAGCCAGTTGCAGCATCGTCTCTGCCACGCGGTCATAGTCGTGACGCAGCACGGCTCCTTCGTAGACGAAGTTACCGGTTACTGGCTCGACGCCGAGTGCGCGCACGGCATCGAGGTCAGCGACGATCGGCGCTTGGCCCTCGCGGGCATACTGTGTCAGCGAGGCAGCGCTCATAGGGGCGGTATTGATCAGGGCGTAGTCGAAGAGCCGGTGGCCGCCGGCGTGGTCCATGATCTTCTGGATATGCTGTGAGGCGGTCAGGCCCAGCGACTCATTTGCCTGGGTCATCAGGTTGCAGACGTAGATCCGGGTCGCTTTTGCCGAGGCAATCGCTTGAGGGATACCGCGGACCAGCAGATTGGTGACCAGCGAGGTGTAAAGGGAGCCAGGCCCAACGCTGATGAGATCTGCCTGACGGATCGCCTCTAGTGTCTCCGGAACGGGATGCGCCTCGGCCGGTTCGAGATACAACTCGTGGATCCGTTGCTTGCTTGCCGTGATGCTGGTCTCTCCGTGAACGTGACTGCCGTCGTCCATCAGGGCCGCGAGGGAGACATTGTCCGTGGTCGCCGGGTAGATGCGTCCGCGGGTGGCGAGAATCTGCGAGGAGTGCTGTACCGCCTGTGCGAAGTCCCCGCACAGGTCGTCCAGCGCTGCGAGGAAGAGGTTTCCCAGAGAGTGGCCCTGCAACTCTCCCTGTCCGAAGCGGTATTGGAAGAGCCGCGAGAGCAGGTGCTCATCCTCGGACAACGCCACCAGGCAGTTGCGAACATCTCCGGGGGGCAGCATGTTGAAGTCTTCACGCAGACGGCCCGAGGAGCCGCCATCGTCGGTTACCGTCACGATGGCCGCCAGATCGGCGAGCAGGCAGGAACCATCGGGACAGGTAGATATGCCGGGTCCGGAAACAGCAACATACCGCTTCAGACCGCGAAGCAGCGTGGAGAGGCCTGTACCGCCTCCGATTGCGACGGCACGTAGAGCAGTTGGGGGAACGGACCGCATTCCCGCCAGTGTACGGGAAAAGCTTGAGGACACCGAGCCATCCCCTCGCAGCGTCGGGGCATCCTAGGAACGATTGCCCACCGGAAGTAACATTTTAAAAATGTTACTTGAGTTACCGGATTTTCTCTGAGATGATGACTTTTGATGTCGTACGATTGCCCGGCCGACATAAAAGGCGCTCAGACCTGAATGGCCGAAGGGCATGACATGGAGTGTTGCTATGCACGACTTGATCGTTGTAATTGCTTGCCTCGGCGTGGTCCTTATCCCGGCCGCCGTCCTCGCGTTTCGCGGTGAGGAAGCCCAGGAAGAGTAACCACCCACTGTGGTAGCATCGGGCCACCGTGAAGAATCCGAATAGCGCCCACCAGCGTCTGACGCCGTCGCAGAGGAATGCATTCATCGCATGTTTTCTCGGCTGGTCGCTGGATGCCTTTGATTTCTTTATCTTTAACTTCTGCATCACGGCGATTGCCGCGGACTTTCACGTCAAGCGTGCTGTTGTCGTCGAAGGTACCTTCTGGACGCTGGCCATGCGGCCGCTGGGAGCGCTGATCTTCGGAGCTCTGGCTGAGCGCTGGGGACGCCGCCGGACCCTGATGCTCAACGTCATCAGCTTTTCGATCTTCGAGCTCGCCAGCGCTTTTGCACCCACGCTTACCTTCCTGATGATTACCCGGGCGCTCTTCGGCATCGCCATGGGTGGAGAGTGGGGTGTCGGCGCGGCGCTTGCCTTCGAAACGCTGCCGAAGGAGAGGCGAGGGTTCTTCTCCGGCCTGTTGCAGGAGGGCTACGTTACCGGCAACCTGATCGCCGGCCTGGTCTACGCCCTTGTCTTCCCGCATCTCCACATGGGTGGCTCCTGGGCGCCTTGGCGGACGATGTTCATCATCGGCGCGGCACCCACACTGCTTGTCTTCTACATCCGCAGCAAGGTGGAAGAGAGCCCGGCCTGGATCGCAGGGCGTGGCGAGACTGCTGTGGCTCCTAAGAGGGGACTCTCGATGCACGACATCAGAACGTACCTTCCATCGTTCGTCTTCCTCATTCTGCTGATGACCGCCTTTACTTCCTTCAGCCATGGATCTCAGGATCTGTATCCGACCTTCCTACAGGCCGACCGTGGGACGAACGACTTCTGGAAGGGGATGATCTCGAATGTCTCCAGCGTCGGAGCACTGGCGGGCGGCATTACCTTCGGCAGCCTGTCGGAGAGGATCGGGCGACGCCGCGCCATCATCCTGGCTGCGCTGCTTGCCATCCCGATGATTCCGCTCTGGGCGTGGACGCATCACTTTGTCCTGATCGCACTCGGCGGCTTCCTGATGCAGTTTGCTATCCAGGGAGCGTGGGGAGTGGTTCCGGCCTATCTGAATGAGATGGCTCCGTCAGCCGTACGCGCAACCTTTCCCGGCGTAGCGTACCAGCTTGGCAATCTGCTCTCGTCACGCAACGACGTCTTTCAGGAGAAGATCGCCGAACATCACTTCGGCGGCGATCTGACGGTGGTCCTCAGCGCAACCGTCGCTATTGTCGCCGTCATTCTGGCGATCATGACGGCCCTGGCGAAGGAACGCAAAGGCCTGGATCTGTCACAAGCTCTTTGAGCATTGAATGATTGAAGAATTGAATAATTGAATAACGAAGGGCGCGGCTTCATGCCGCGCCCTTCTGCTTTGCTCAAACATGATTCAATGATTCGATCATTCAATCATTCAATTTCTTTAGCTTTTCGGTTTGAAGCTCCGGACCACCTTCAGAAGCTGATCGAGTTGCTCATCGGTGAAGGTGCCCTTGAAGGCGGGCATGCTGCCATTGCCGTTCTTGATGACGTCCTTGATTTTGTCGTCGGTCATGTCCTGAATCTCTTTGGAGCGCAGGTCTTTGACCTTCAGCATCTTGCCCATGTCGGAGCCGGCGCCGTCTTCGCCGTGGCACATGACACAGTTCTTCTTGAAGAGATCTTTGCCTTCTGCTGGCGGGTCCTGGGCGACCGCGGCGGTAGAAAAGGTTGCGACAACAGCGAGGAGGGGAAGGGTACAGCGAAGAAGGGACACGATGGCAACTCCGTCGAAGAAAGAAATTTAGCTTGCTGGTCGGCTCCATCCGCTCGGCCACGAGATGGATGAATGGAACGATACACGGTTTCAACTACGGTTCGCCAGCGGGACGCTACGCCGGGCGAACATGTAAGCTGCCCGCATGGCCATTCGTGTGCAATTCTGGGGCGCAGCTCGTACGGTTACCGGATCTTCTCATCACCTGGAGTGCGCTGGACGCAACATTCTGCTTGATTGTGGCCTGTTTCAGGGCCGCCGGCGTGAGGCTCGCGAGATCAATACGAACTTCGCCCTTCCCCCAGAGGACGTCAGCGCCATCGTTCTTTCCCATGCACACATTGACCATTCAGGAAACCTGCCGGGATTTGTCCGCGAGGGCTACCGCGGTCCTATCTATGCCACACCGGCCACGATTGACCTATGCGATCCCATGCTGAAGGATTCGGCGCATGTGCAGGAGATGGAAGTTGAGTTCATCCGGAAACGCGCGCGGCGCAAGTTGTCGATCGGACGCGATGGCGTCATCGAGCAGCCGGTCGAGCCTCTGTACTCGATGGAAGACGCGGAAGCAACGATCGAACTCTTTCGGCCAATGCAGTTACACGAACGACAAACCCTTGACGGCTCGAGCTCAACCGAGGGATTTGCAGTCACACCCTATGGCGCCGGCCACATGCTGGGTTCTACCTGCGTTCTGATGGAAGGTACAGAGAAGGGAAAGACGACCCGTGTGCTCTTCTCGGGAGACGTAGGCCGAGTCAGTCTTCCCATCATCAAGGATCCCGAGTCAGCACCGGCTGCTGACTACTTGATCATGGAGAGCACCTACGGTAACCGCTTGCACCAGCCTATCGGGCCGGTAAAGAACAAGCTGGCCGCTCTTATCAAACGTACGGTTCAGCGCGGGGGGCATGTCGTAATGCCTGCCTTTGCGGTGGGGCGTTCCCAGCAGGTGGTCATGATGCTGCATGAGTTGATGCGGGAGAAGAAGATTCCCGAGCTTCCGATTTTTCTCGACAGTCCTTTAGCGACTACCGTAACCCAGGTCTTCGAAAAACACACAGAGGAGTGGGATGCAGACTTAACGACCTTTGCTGAGTTGACTACTCCTTTCGCCTGGAAGCAGATGACCTATACCCAGACGGTGCAGGAGAGTAAGGCGCTGAACCAGATGCACATGCCGTTCATTGTCATCTCGGCCTCGGGAATGTGCGAGGCCGGCCGTGTGCTGCATCACCTGCGCAACTCCATCTCAGACCCTCGCAACCTGATCCTGTTGACCGGTTATCAGGCGGAAAACACCCTGGGCCGCCGCCTTGAGCATCACGAACCTGAGGTCCGCATCTTCGGGGAATGGATGCGTCTGCGCGCTGAGGTCGACTCAATCGGCGAGCTGAGCGGCCACGCCGATCAGAAGGAGCTTCTGGACTGGATGGAGCCGGTCACGAAGACGTTAAAGAAGGTCTTTCTGGTCCATGGCGAGCCCGACGCGCAGGAGGAGTTAAAGGCGCAGATTGAAAAACGTTACCGGCTGCCGGTGGAGATCCCGGCACGCGGCGATGAATACGTGCTTGAATAGGGAGGCGTCGTCCGGTTCAATAGAAAGTAGAGGTCGCCCGCTTGCCGCGCATCCACTTCCACCAACAACTCGCTGCGTTGAAGGATAAGCTGCTCGCCATGGCAGCGCTGGCGCATCAGGTGCTGGAGTACTCGGTGACGGCCTATGTCAATGGCGACATGTCGCTCTGCGATCACGTCCTGGAAATCGAAGCCGCAATCAATGCGGCCGAGCGGGAGGTGGACGAGATGGCGTACGAGCTGCTCAGCCGCGAGCAGCCAATGGCGATCGATCTTCGCTTCATCCTTTCGGTAATCAAGATCAATGGTGACCTCGAACGCATTGGCGACCAGAGTGTCAATATCGCCCAGCGTGCTCGTTCGCTCGAGAAACTACCGCGTGTTGCCCTGCCGGTGGACATCGTGCGTATGGGCGAACACGCCGGGAAGATGACCCAGTTGGCAATCCAGGCGCTGGTGGAGGGCGATGCTGCCATCGCCGACCAGGTGCTTGCCATGGACGACGAGATGGACCTCATGAACCGTGAGGTCCAGGATGTGATGGTGGAGCTCATGCAGGAGAAGCCTGAGACCACCGATTACGCCCTGAACGCCATCATCATTGCCCGGAACCTGGAACGGAGCGGGGACCACGCCACCAATATCGCCGAGGATGTCATTTTCTGGGTCCGGGGCTCGGACGTACGGCATAAGTTTGCTCTCGCCGACGCAGATTAAGCAGACTAACTTGACTACGCCTCGTCTGACGGATAGCCTTAAGGATATGCAGACGCCGAAAAATACGTGTTGTTGTCCGGCTGTCTGCTGCTGCGTGTGACGTCACCGTCTTTGAGCATCCCTCCGCAGTCAGCGCCCGCGTTCTAATCGCGGGCTTTGTTATTTGATCTTCAAGTATTTCTCCTAAACTACCGATTCGAAGGAATTTAGCAACGCCATGATGTCGCCCGATGCAGTGCAGACCGCGCCCGTAAAAGAGACCAAGGCCCAGAAGACTGAACGCCTGAAACTTGCCAAGAACCCGTGGGAATCTTGGTCGGACGTGGAGGCGTTTGCGAAGGCCGGTTCTGCCTCGGTTGCCTCGGAGTGGTCTGGGCTCTATTTCAAGTGGTGGGGGATCTATACCCAGGGTGACGGGATTGGAGCGGTTGGCGGCGTAGGCGGCGAGGGCAAGGCCACTGAATACTTCATGATGCGTATTGCAGTGCCTGCCGGCTTCCTGACCAGCGAGCAGGCACGCGTTGTTGCCGATCTAACGAAGAAGTATGCCCGCAACCTCGCCGACGTCACGACCCGGCAGGCTATCCAGTTGCACTGGCTCACCATTGAGTCGCTGCCCATTATCGTTCAGGAGCTGGAAAAGGTCGGTCTCTCGCCAAAGAGCGCCTGCGGTGACGTCGTCCGTAACGTGACCGGCTGCCCGCTGGCCGGTATCGATGCGGAAGAGATTGCCGATGCCTCCGACCTTGCCAAGAAAGTCGCGGCAGAGATGAACGGAAATCCGGAGTTCTACAACCTGCCGCGTAAGTTCAAGATCGCGGTGAGCGGGTGCCCGGTGTGGTGCTGCTATCCGGAGATCAACGACCTCTCGCTCACGGCGATCAAGCGTGGCGAAGAGCTCGGCTACAGCCTGCGCGTCGGCGGCGGTCTCTCAAAGGAGCCGCACATGGCGGTTCGCCTGCCGGTCTTCCTCAAGCCGGAGCAGTGCATCGAGGCCGTGCGCGGTGTTCTGCGGATCTTCAGGGACCAGGAAGCTCTCCGTAAGGACCGTTCCAAGGCTCGCATCAAGTACATGTTTATGGAGCAGGGCTGGACGGCCGAGAGCTTTACCGAAGAGCTGCAGAAGCGCGTCGGCTTTACCTTCGAGCCGGCGGTCGAGGAAGTGCTGCCCGAAGACGTCTTCCGCGATCACTGCGGTATCCGCAAGCAGAAGCAGGAGGGCCTGAGCTCGGTCGGTATGAGTGTTCTGCGTGGCCGCGTGAGCGGCGAGCAGCTTGAGAAGGTCGCCGATCTGGCCGACGAGTTCGGCAATGGCGAGCTGCGGACCACCATCATGCAGAACCTGATCATCCCCAATGTTCCGACGGAGAAAGCGCAGGCACTGGCGGCGGAGCTCGGCAAGCTGGAGCTGCACGTTGATGGATCGGTCTTCTGGCGCGGAACCGTGGCCTGCACCGGTACAGAATTCTGCAAGTTGGCGATCAGCGAGACCAAGGGCTTTTCCAAGTGGCTCGTGGATGCCGCAGTTCGATCAGCAGATCCGCATCAATGTGACCGGTTGCCCAAACGGGTGCGGCCAGCACTGGATTGGCGATATCGGCCTCGAAGGCAAGAAGGTGAAGGTCGACGGCAAGATGGTCGATGCCTTCAACTTCGCCGTCGGCGGAGCGGTGGGCAAGTATCAGCGTCCTGCGCGTCCGATTGGCTATCGCGCGGCTGCGACCGAAGTGCCGGAGGCCATTGAGCGCCTTTTACGTGGCTACCTGGCCAAGCGTGAGCAGGGCGAGAACCTGCGCTCCTACTTTGCCCGCACTCCCGATGAGGAGCTTCGCAACCAGCTCGCAGGAGCAGGGCCGGCCACGATCGGGGAATAATAGGCTATGAGCAGTCTCTTCCCCATGTTCCTGAAGCTCGACGGCCGTAGATGCCTCGTCGTAGGCGCCGGCCGGATTGCGGATGGAAAGGCGGAGGGACTGCTGCGTGCCGGCGCTGACGTAACAGTAATTGCGCCGGAGGCGAACGACTCGGTTCGTGCGCTGGTTGCGGCCGGACGGGTGACATGGCACGAGCGTGAGGTGCAGGCCGGAGATACAGCCGGTTTCTTCCTCGTGGTTGCCGGAACCAACGTCGCCGCGGTGAACCGTGCCGTCGTCGACGAGGCGCGTGCCGCGAATATCCTGGTCAACGCTGTCGACGATCCGCCGTACTGCGACTTCTACTACGGTTCTATCGTTGAGCGTGGCGATCTTCAGATTGCCATTTCGACCGCAGGTGAATCTCCCGCTCTGGCGCAGCGTCTGCGTAAAGAGATCGATGCGCAGCTTCCGCCGGATACGGGAGAGTGGCTCGCTGAGGTTGGTAAGTTGCGCCGCGAGGTGATCGAGATGGAGCCGGTCGCCAATGACGAACGAAAGTGGATTCTGCACCAGCTCGCCCAGCGTGAGACTTGTAGCAAAGACGATTGCCCTTCGCGTACGATGGCTCGCGAACATGCCGCGGAGGTGACGCGGAAATGACGACGGCACGCAAAGGTGTTGTCTACCTGGTAGGTGCGGGGCCTGGCGATCCTGAGCTTCTGACGGTGCGAGCGGTGCGCCTTCTTGAGACCGCGGACCTGGTGCTGCACGACGATCTCGTGCCCGACTCGGTGTTGGCGCTGATTCACGCTGGAGCGGTGGTGGAGTCCGTGGGCAAGCGCTGCGGCCGTGCCCGCATTACACAGCAGGCAATCAATGCCATGTTGGTCGAGGAGGCCCGTAAGGGGCTCTCCGTCGTTCGTCTGAAGTCCGGTGATCCCATGGTCTTTGGCCGGGCTGCTGAGGAGCTGGATGCGCTGCGCGAAGCGGGTATCCCCGCCGTCGTTGTGCCTGGGGTGTCGGCTGTCTTCGCCGCTGCAGCCACATTGCAGACACCATTGACGGACCGCCGTTCCGCCTCACGGCTTATCCTGGCAACAGGCTCTCATGCCGAAGGCAAGCAGGCTCCGCCGCTTTGGCAGGGAATGCTGCCTGACGAGGCAACACTAGCCGTGTACATGCCGGGACGCGACTTTGCTGCCACCGGAGCCGAGTTGCTGGCCAACGGGATGGATGCAACGACACCTGTCGTTGCGGTTTCTCGCGCAGGTCAGCCGGAACAGTCCGTGGTGATGGGGCGTGTCGGCACCATGCATACGCTCGAGCCTGGTCACGCGCCTGTGCTTCTGCTGGTCGGCAGAGCCCTGGAAGACGTGGTCTCAGGGAAGATAGCCGTAGATCAGGGCCTTCGCCCGCTTCTCGCGGAACTCAGTTAATCCCGCATCCCACATCGCGACGATGTCGTGCGGATCTTTGTCCGCTTTGATGGCATCGATCGTCGCCTGATTCACAACCAGCCGGTTCGCTCGATCCAGATCGAACTGTTGCGGATACAGATGATACAGTGCCGCCAGGATCTCCAGACCTAGGGCCGGACCATCCAGTCTGGTGCGATCTGTAACGACAATGCGTACGCCTGGGATCGACTGTCCGTGAAAGGGATACTTGTGTTCGTCTTCGGCGACGTTCAGCGTGGTGGCTTCGAAGCGCACCTGCGTGATCTTGCGGCTGTTCAGGTAGGTCACAAGCTCATCCGTCTTGATCCACGGAGCCCCGAACTGCTCAAAGGGAAAGTCGGTGCCGCGGCCGATGGAGGCATTGGAGGTCTCCACCAGGCCCAGCGCCGCATAGATAGTCACAGAGGCCATGGTGCGCAGGTTCGGGCTCGGATTCTGCCACGGCAGTCCCGTCTGATCGAACCATAAGCCCCGGATGTAGTTCTGTGTGCGGACGACGGTCAGCGGAGCGTCCAGCGGCTTGCCGTTCGGTCCGAGTTTGTTCTGGTTGAAGTAACGGGCTACCTCGCCCAGTGTCATGCCGTTCTGTGACGGCAGACCTGCCATGTAGTTGGTATAGGCATCGTGGCCGGCATCGGAGAGCGGACCGCCGACGGTGGTGCCTGCCGGCATGGCCGGACGATCGAGGATGACGATGTCGAGAAGGTGATGATACTGCTGCTCTTCCAGGGCGGCAGCGTCGAGGAAATAGCCAACTTGCGCCTCATAGGTGTAGTAGCGGAAGCCCGCATCCTGCAGGTCGACAAAGACGGCATCGAGATTGGCGAGGTCTTCGTGCTTCGGATGACGCGCCGCTACCGATGCATAGAGCGAGATGACGGGCAGGCCCGATGCTTTGTCCTTGCTGGACTCGATGCCTTCGCGGTCCTCGGCGCCGAGAATGCCGTGCTCCGGCGAGAAGAGCGTCGTGAGTTTCAGCCCGGGAAGGCTGGCGTGGGTGAGGATGTCGAGGGTGCGTTTCCCATTGCGATCAAGGCCGGTGTTGTTGGTCAACAGGCCGATGTTCAGGTGGTTGTTGTGGTGCGCGAGGAGCGGCTTGAGCTGCGCGAAGCTTTGAGCCTCGAGGGAATCGATGCCTGGAAGGATCTCACCTCCAGTAGCTGTTTTCGATCCAGGTGTGTAGAGATCCAGCGCCTGCGCCGCCGCTGTCGCGATCTTTCCGCGCAATGGCGTGACCGGCGGACGTCCCTTGGGATGAATCGCATTGGCCAGCAGAATGATGTATGTATTGCTGCGCGGATCCATCCACAGGCTGGTGCCGGTGAAGCCGGTGTGTCCAAAGCTACCGACAGGGAAGAGGTCACCGCGTGGCCTGGAATAGGGCGAGTCGATATCCCATCCATAACCGCGCAGATACTTTGCTCCCGTCGGCTGTTCCGGCTGAGCCATCAGCTTCAGCGTCTCGGTCTTGAGAGGGAAGCCTGAAGGCCGTCCCGCGAGTTTGTCGAGCAGAGCCTGCGCATAGATGGCGACATCCTGCGCGGTCGAAAAGACACCGGCATGTCCGGCGACTGAACCCATGCGTCGCGTCGTCGGGTCATGAACCGATCCACGAATGAGCTGATCAAAGTGAGGATTCACCTGTGCGTTGAGTTCGTCGTCATGTGCCGTCGGAGCGATGCCTGGAATCAATGTGCCGGGCCAAGTTCCCTCGGCGCACTTGTACATGGCCTTGGTGTCTTCATAGACCAGCGCTGCGCCAACTTTCTTCGCATGTCCGCACACCTTATCGAATGGGAGGTAGCGGGTGTGCGTCATCTTCAGTGGTTCGAAGATATGCTTTTGCGCATAGACGTCGAGCGGCTCACCCGAGAGCTTCTCGACGAGGGCGCCGGCGGTGATGAAGTTGATGTCGGAATAGACGAACTTCGCCCCAGGAGGGTTGATGGGCGTAGACTCCATCGCACGCTTGATGCCTTCTGCCTTGTCGGGAGCGGCCAGTCCCCACGGGTCTTTCAGCGAGACATCAGGCGCGAGACCGGAGTAGTGGGTCAGGACCTGACGAATGGTGATCTTTTCTTTGCCATTGGCGGCGAAGGCTGGGAGATACTTGGCGACCGGGTCATCAAACTGGAATTTGCCCTGCTCATAGAGCTGCATCATCGAGGTCGCGGTCGCGATGCATTTGGTCAGCGAGGCCATGTCAAAGATCGTCTCTTCCGTCATCGGCTCGGCGGCTGTCGAACCATCGGGGCCAATCTCGCCCGCGACCTTGCGGTCGCCGTAGGCCTTATGAAAAACAACCTTGCCATCGTGCCCAATCACAACGACACCGCCGGGCAGTTGCCCCGCCTTCAGGGCATCGGCCATCAGGGTATCGATGGAAGAGAAGTCCTGTGCGTGCGACAGGGTGCTGACGGCGAACAAAAGAGCGGCGGCGAACGCTTTGCGTATGGCGATCATTCGGGATAGCTTTCAGTGATTGGCTGCGATTACGGTTAGTTGTCCGTCGGCTTGTCGGTTTTGTCGACGACAAGCGTGGAGACCGGGCCATGAGCTGCGGTGATCTTCAGACCGAGTTGTTCCTGCAGTGCGATGAAGAGGGGCGGGCTGGGGGCATCGTTCGACGCTCGAGGCACCTCGCCTCCGAACTGGGTCTCGTCCGGAGCCCATTCGAGATCGAAGTCATAACGTCCGGTCAGGCCAGTCTTATCCACCACAGGGCGATCAAGCATCGCCCGCTGCATCATGGCGGCCAGTTCGCCGACGGTGGCGTTGCGTGCCGGCAGCACAATCTTCGAAGAGGGATAGACCGTGGCAATCAGTGCCGGAGGATCATCCGGCTTCATCGTGCTGGGCTTCAGCTTTGGTCCATGAGGAGCGACGGTGAGCTCATAGATCGAGAAATCTTTTTGCTCGCGGTGGAAGGCAAGATGGAACCGCTCGGTCAGCAGGCTACGTAGCATGGCCATCTGCTCGGTGCGGACCGGACGGGTGTCTCCCGGTGTCAGGGCGTCGATGTTGTAGTGCTCCGAGTCGAGCCAGTCTGGTCCACCGGAGATCGTCCGCGGATTCAGGTCATAGGCCGCCGCGATAAGCAGTTTGAGCGTGTAGTCGCGGACAACGAAGCGGTTATTGCTCTCCATGCGGAAGTAGCGGCCGCCTTGCGGGTTGTGTTCGATAGGCTTGACGGTTGCGACTTCGAACCCATCAAACTTCGGGCGAGACGTCGATGTCTGCTGCGCGGAGAGAAGCGCGGTCGAGGCTGCCAGGGCTGTGATCAGAAATCGCCGGATCATAGAAGACCTCACGCAGGATCTTTGGATTGGACGAGGCTGATGCTCGCTCCAACGGCAACCGTCACCGCCGAGCCGAGCAGCACGTACCAAGTGTAGGCAATCGGAGGCAAACCCGGAATGGCTGGGATGATGTTGATGCTGCTCAGCCAGAGCACCAGATTGACGGTGAAGCCCGCAACCATGCCCACAATTGCTCCGGTCTGGGTTGCGAACTTCGTCAGTGTCCCTAGCAGGAAGACCCCGAGCAGTGAGCCATACGCAACGGAGGCGATGGAGAGGCCGGTTTCGACAACATGACCCTTGCCACCTGCAAAGACGGAATAAACGGCGATGGCAAAGAGGATCACCGCCCAGACACCGGTCGAAATACGCGACAGACTCGTGCGCTCGCGTTCTGTCGCTTCAGGGCGAATCCGCATATAGAAATCGACGACCGTGGTTGATGAGAGCGAGTTCAGGGCTGCGCTCAGGTTTGACATCGCCGCTGCGAGAATGGCCGCGATTAATAGACCGGCGATGCCGGTCGGCATCTCACGCACGATGAAGGCCGGGAAGATACGGTCGGCGCTGCTGAAGCCGGGTGTGCCGCTCGACGGCTGTCCGTAGAAGACCCAAAGGCCTGCTCCGATGATGAGGAACAACAGGAACTGCAGAAAGACCACGCCGCCCGATGCCAGCAGGGCGAGGCGAGATTCCTTGAGGTTTTTAGCCGCGAGCAGTCGCTGCACCATCAACTGATCGGTGCCATGCGATGCCATGGTGAGGAAGGTTCCCCCCAGAATGCCGGCCCAGAAGGTGTAGGTCTTTACCAGCGAGAAGCTGAAATCGAGCCAGTGCAGTTTGCCCACGGCTGAGGCGGCTTCATGGATGTGCGTCCAGCCGCCGGGCACATGGCTCCCTAGCGTAATCAGCGCGACGAAGGTGCCGGCGATATAGAGCGTCATTTGCACAACGTCGGTCCAGATCACCGCGGTCATGCCGCCCTCGAAGGTGTAGAGCAGCGTCAGGGCGGAGATGATGGCGATCGACAGGATGTCGTTAGTGCCGATCGCCAATCCCACAACGATGGAGATGGCGAAGACGCGCACACCTTCAGCAGCGGCTCTGGTGATCAGGAACAAACCCGCGGTCACGGTATGCAGGGTAGGTCCGAAGCGGCGGCGGATAAGCTGATAGGCCGTAAACAACTCGCCATGAAAGTAGCGTGGAAGGAACAGGACGCAGATGACCAGACGCCCGATCATGTAACCCAGCACAAGTTGCAGGAAGCCGAAGTTCGAGGTGAACGCGATGCCGGGAACCGAGATGATGGTCAGCGTACTGGTCTCTGCCGAAACGATGGAGAGGGCGATGGCCCACCACGGAATCGTCTTCCCGCCGAGAAAGTAGGAGCTCAGCGATTTGTCCTGCGACCGGAAGCGCAGACCGAAGAGTGTGATGCCAATAAGATAGGCGGCCACGATGGCTATATCGAGCGGGTGCAGGCGAGTCATCTACGTGTGAGTGTACGGGCACGGTATGATCACTGGCTATGGCGTTTTATTTGGGAATGGATGCAGGTGGGTCACGCACCCGTGTGGCTGTCAGTGAGGATGGCCGGGAGCTGGCCCGTGCGGAAGGTGAGAGTGTCAAGACCCTACGTATCGCTGAGGGCGATGCCGAGGCGCTTCGTCTGGC
>JAEKKE010000499.1 GCA_019510535.1 Acidobacteriota bacterium | reverse complement strand
ATGGAGTCGATCGACGGACGTACGCCGATCGTGCCGATGACACGTTCGTTGTTGTCGAGGCCATCAACGAGCTGGTCATTCAGAACCTCAGACTGACCGTTGATGGAGATGGAAGACGAAGGTCGGCGGTCATCTGGGCGATTGCCGCTATTGATGCTGTTCGGTGCGCCCTCGGTCGCTCCTGGCATGACTTGTACAAGGTTGATGAAGTTGCGGCCGTTGAGGGGCAGATCCTGTACGGCACGTTCCGTTACGTTGCCGCCGACTGAGGAAGCGTCTGTCTGCAGGATCGGTGCGGCGGTAGTGATTTCCACGGTTTCATTGACGGCGCCGACAACCAGCGCCGCGTCAGCGCGCCGGCGATCACCTGCGGCTACTGTAACGTTCTGGATGCTGATGGTTTGGAAGCCTTGCACCTTGATGCTGATGTTGTAGGTGCCGGGGATGAGGTTCGGAACGGTATAGGCACCCGACTCCGTCGTTTTGGTGTCGACGGCGATGTTGGTCTGCGTGTTGGTTACCGTGACATCTGCGTTTCCAACGGCGGCTCCGGAAGGATCAGAGACGGAGCCCACGATAGTAGCTGTTGTGTCCTGTGCGGTCGCCTTCATCCCGGAGAAGACCACGATCGCCGCCAAAAGCAGGGCGATCCATAGGGAGTTGGGTTTACCGCGGAAGGGAAGAGATTTTCTTGATATATCAACTGGCCGAAAGAGGTACAGGTTCATCTGCAAGGTCTCCCGAGTGGGTAGGTTTTTTTTGCGGAGAGAATAGAAACATCTATACGAGGTGTTTTGCAAGCAGATTTTTCATTGAGACGATTTCTCAGCGTGTAAACCCTTTTATTGTTCTGGTATTGATTTATATAAAAATCAATTCAACCGATGTATAGGTTTACGCGTCTTTGTCTGTGAGGTCCAACGGCAGGTGGGCATCTTTATACGGGCCAGAGATTGTTGCGACTTGCTACAATTCCGCCGACCCGGTTTCTTCTTCCAAAACCAACACTGAACGTAACGATGGAGATGTTTTTCCGATGAACGGATTCAATCGCAGGGATTTCTTTCGCACCGCTGGCGCCATGGGAATGATGGGCGGCCTCGCGGAGATGGGACTGGCACAGCCCGTCGGAGCTGGGCCGGTGGTGCACGAGACCGCTGCTCCGGCTGCCTGGGAAAATGACGCACCCAAGCACTCCATCAACTTTGCCGTGTGCGGCATGAGCCACGACCACATCTATGGCATGACGAACGCCATTATCCGCGGCGGCGGCAAACTCGTAGCGTTCTATGGCTCCGAGCCCAATAAGGTTGCGCGCTTCAAGAAGCAGTACCCCGATGCAAAGCAGGCGGAGTCGGAAGATGCAATCCTGCACGACCCTTCCGTCCAATTGGTGCTGAGTTCCGCCATTGCCAGCGAGCGTGCTCCCTTGGGAGTCCGTGCAATGAAGGCGGGCAAAGACTTCCTCTCCGATAAGCCCGGCATTACAACGCTGGAGCAGCTTGCTGCCGTTCGCAAGACCGTCAAGGAAACCAAGCGGATCTACGCCATCATGTACAGCGAGTTGCTGGAGGTGAAGGGTGCGATCAAGGCTGGAGAGTTGGTGCGGCAGGGCGCCATCGGTCAGGTGATCCAGACGATCAATATCGCGCCGCATCAGATCGTGCAGGGTGGTGGCGGCGCCGCCGGTGGGGCCGATCCGCGTCCTGACTGGTTCTGGGTTCCGGAGCAGTACGGCGGCATTCTGTGCGATATTGGCTCGCACCAAGTCGACCAGTTCCTGTACTACACCGGCAGCACCAGCGCGGAGATTGTAGAATCGCAGATCTCCAACATCGCGCATCCGGAGCACCCAAAGTTTCAGGACTTCGGAGACATGGTGCTTCGCGGCAATAAGGGTTTTGGCTATGTCCGCCTGGACTGGTTCACGCCCGATGGCCTTGGCACCTGGGGTGATGGCCGTTTGTTCATTCTGGGAACGAAGGGCTACATTGAGGTGCGTAAATACACCAACGTCGCTGTAAGCAAGGCCGGTAACAACTTGTTTCTGGTGGACGGGCAGCAGCAGCGCTATATCGATTGCAACCAGGTATCGCTGCCGTTCGGTCCCCAGTTTGTGGAAGACATCGTCAATCGTACGCACATCGCGCAAGACCAGGAGGAACAGGCGTTACTGGCGGCCGAACTCGTAATCAAGGCGCAGATGTAGGCCAAATGGGCCAAGCTGAGTTAGGGAGATAAGGGCAAGAATGAAGTCGACACGTCGCGATGTTTTGAAGATGGGCAGTCTGGCGGCCGCGGGTCTCATGGCTCCGGGAATGGCAATGGCCGCGGGACCTGCCCCTCTGAAGTTGGGAATTGCAAGCTATACCTTCCGTAAGTTCAAGCCGGAAGAGTTGATCGGCTTTATGAAGCAGATCAAGACGCCGTATCTGAACCTGAAGGACGTTCACCTTCCCATGACGCCGGAAGGCGCCGCTGCCAAACAGGCAGAGGCATATCGTGCGGCAGGCCTCAAGCTTACGGGCGCGGGTACGATCTACTTCCCGAAAGACGAGGATGAAGATATCCGGCAGAAGTTCGAGTACGTAAAGGCCGCCGGCATCAAGCTCATCATTGGCTCGCCATCGCACGCTGCTCTGGAACGTGTGGAGAGCTTCGTGAAGAAGTACGACATCAGCCTCGCCATTCACAATCATGGCCCTGAGGATAAGGAGTGGCCGTCGCCGCACGACATCCTGAAGCTGATTGGAAAGATGGACAAGCGCATCGGCTGCTGTGTTGACGTAGGCCACGCAATGCGAGCCGGTGACGATATCCCCGCGACCTTGCGTGAGGTCGGTTCGAGACTCCTCTGCATTCATATGAAGGATCTGACCGATGGTAAGAA
The DNA here is from genome assembly GCA_019510535.1 of Acidobacteriota bacterium. Classification (GTDB taxonomy): domain Bacteria; phylum Acidobacteriota; class Terriglobia; order Terriglobales; family Acidobacteriaceae; genus Terriglobus. The sequence goes on along the minus strand of JAEKKE010000499.1, from coordinate 466 downwards.
GAAGGAGAGCCAGTGCGATGTGGGAGACGGCGTAATGCCGGTGCGTAAGATCTTCGAGACCCTGATCGCAATGAAGTACCAGGGCGATGTGGATCTGGAGTATGAGATTAACGGCGATAATCCGCTCCCGGGTGTGCTGAAGAGCTTTGCGTTTATGCGCAAGACCTTGAACGAGATGGGATACAGCGCTTAGAGCAATTCTCCTAATACTGTAGTGTTGGATAAATCGGTGAATGCCGTTTTCTTCAAAGGAAAACGGCGCAAACTGCAAACACTCCGCTCTACACCGTTAGGAGAACTGCTCCAGCGCAGGAGAGAAGTTATGCTTACACGTCGTGAATTTTCAAAATTAGTGACAACAGCCGCCGCGGGCGTTGCGGTGAGCTCCACAGCAAAAAGCTATGCTCGCGTGATCGGCGCGAACGAGCGGGTGAACTTTGGTGTGATCGGTCTGAACAGCCGTGCC
>JAEKKE010000126.1 GCA_019510535.1 Acidobacteriota bacterium | reverse complement strand
GCTTCAGCTGCCGTTCCCTGAAGCGCTTCTTCATCGGTTGTGGAGTCGCCCAGACCGCCATAGCGACGCTCGCGTCCCTGGTAGGCGGCGATGGCTTCCAACAGATGCACTCCGCGGAAGTCAGGCCACAGACGTGGTGTCACGAAGATCTCTGAATAAGCGATCTGCCATAGAAGGAAGTTGGAGATGCGCATCTCGCCGGAGGTGCGTACCAGCAGATCCGGATCGGGCATCTGGCCTGTGTACAACCGCGGTCCGATCGTCTCTTCGTTGATGGCGTTGAGCAACTCTTCACCGGTCTTGCCGGCGGCGATGGCATCACGCAGAATGGCTCGGCAGCTATCCACAATCTCTGAGCGTGAGCCGTAGTTCAGTGCCAGGGTCAGTGTGGTGCCGGTGTTCTTCGCTGTCTGCTCCTGCGCCCACTGCATGCTCTCCCGCACCTCTGCAGGAAGCTCGGTCAGGCGGCCGATGTAGTTCATGCGGACGTTGTTGTCGTTCATCCGCTTCAGGTTCGAGACCAGATAGCTCTTCAGCAGTTTCATCAGGAAGTTGACCTCCGACTTCGGCCGGCGGAGGTTGTTCTCGATGGAGAAGGCATAGAGCGTCAACCATGGCAGGTTGATGCGCGTCGCCGTTTCGACGACAAACTGCACGGACTCGGCGCCTTGCTTGTGGCCGAAGAATCGCTTTAACAGCCGTTTACCGGCCCAGCGTCCATTGCCGTCCATGATGATCGCAACGTGCTCAGGAATACGGGCGGGGTCCAGCGTGCGGTAGATTGCCATCTCCTCGGGAGAAAGCTCATGCACTCGGCTGGGCTGTGAAAGGGGCAAAACAGGTCACCTCGTCATCTTCGACCGTAGCACGCCAGGCGGCTCGGAGCAATTGACGCTGTGTTACAGCGTAATCAGCACCGCCGCGGCTACCGCAATTGCGAAGCCAAGATTCTGCCGCGCCGTGGTGCGTTCTTTCAGGATTCGGCTGGCCAGAATGATGGTGGATGCCGGGTAGAGCGACCCCAGCACGGCCGCCACATCCAGCCGTCCCGCCTGCGTCGCCGCGATATAGAACAAGTTGCCGGAGGTATCGACAACGCATCCGGCCAATACCCAGTAAACCGACTTCCGCGGCAGCGAAAACTCGCCCGCCGGTGCGCTCTTCCGGCGACCGGTGGCGCTAATCAGGGCAAGGGTGATGGCGCAGGTTGCCAGCGATCCGACACGAGTGGTGGCCATCGGCAGCAGAACTCCTTTGCTTCCTTCGCCGGCCCATTTGATTGCCGTGAAAAAGATGCCGAAACCCAGGCCGGCGGCCAGCGCCAGCCAGGTCGACCGCTTGGCATGGGCATGCGCCGCCTCAGCCAGCTCGTGTTCTCCTTCCGCCCCGGCAATGAACCAGATAGCCACCGCCGCCAGCAGAAAGCCCAGATAGCGCCGCCATCCGGACGATCCCTCGGTAAAGGCCGAGATCACCGCCGGCAGCGCCGCTGCCAGCAAACCGCTGATCGCAGCCGCGGCACCCATTGCGCCGCCCGACAGCGAGACGTAAAAGACCGCTAGCGCCAGCCCGTTCGCTACGCCCGCAACTAGGCCCCACAGAATCGCCGCCCGGCCCGGAATCGGGTCTCCCAGGGCCCAGGCGATCAGGCAGACCGCCGTCATGGAGATGGTGTGCGACAGCAACACCACCCGCAGGGCTGCGGGCACCGTTCCGCCGGAGTGCTTCGAGGCCAGGCCGCCGCAGAAGTCTCCGCCACCCCAGAAAATGGCGGCCAGCAGACCGAAGATGGCATTCGATTGGAGGAGAGCTCGCATTTGGTCGTTGGTGATACTGATGCGGCAGCAGGGCGCTGAGGTGCGTAAGTTGCTGGTGCGTAAGTTGCTGCAAACAAAAAAGGCTCAGTTCCCATGGCCAGTTGCATGGCCGGGAACTGAGCCCTTTGGTGATTTATCGAACGCGGGTCGGACCGTTCTCCCGGACATCACGCAGGCTGGGGATGTACCCTTCCTTGGCCGTAATGCTCAGGTTTGGACGCAGGACGCGCACATCAATGCTGCGATATTTGCCGTCTACGAAGGGATTGTGGCTGTAATAGCCAACCGTGTACTGGGCGCGCATGGTGCGGCCAATCTCGGCAAAGCTGTCTTCGATGGCGCGCTGACGCCACTCGGAGTACATCGTCCCGCCGGTGGCGTTGACGTACTTCGGCAGAATGTTGTCCTGCATCATCAGCGGCATGTGGAACTTCTCTACCCAACCCAGACCCCAGGCAGCAGAGTCGCCCACCAGAGTGCCCCAGACCGAAATCTGGTTGGTCTGTAGATAGCGGCGAACCTCGGTGAACTTGGCGTTTGAGCCATACTCCTTGCCGTCTGTGATGACGTAGATGACCCGGCGACGATCCCGCGGACGCGTCGCCAGCTCCTGTGCCGCTGCGAAGATTGCGTCGTTCAGGGTGTGCTGTTCCTTCGGGATAGTCAGCGTCATGCCCTGCTGATTGCGGCGCGGCGAGGTGTTAGGGTCGAACTGACGGCCGTTGATCGTGGTCGTCTGCGCCAGCGGGCCGGTGTTGTCGTAGAGATCCACCTCGCGGCCCTTCGACTTCGACCGCTCCAGAATCGCGGGCAGGCGTGCCGACTGCGACCCAGTGAAGTCCGTCTGCTTCTTAGTGCCGTTGTTATAGGTAAAGACCGCTACTTCATCCTGCGGCGTGAAGGCGCCGGGCAGAGCCGAGAGCGATGTATTAACCTTCTCCATCACGTTGAAGGGCAGGCTCTGATCGATGACCAGGGCGATGGAGAGTGGGAAAGGATCGACCGTGAACAGCTTGATTTCCTGGCGGAGATTGTTCTCGTAAACTCGTACATCCCGCCAGTCCAGTCCGTAGACCAGGTTGCCCTTCTTGTCTTTTACGGTGAAGGGTACCTGCACGAAGTTGACGTTCTGGCGCAGAACATACGCTGGCGCCTCACCCGCTGCTGGCAGGTCCGGCGGGGGGCCTGGATTGTCGTCCGGAACAGTCGGCTTTGCGGCCTGCGGAATCTGGTTTTCATTCGCCGGCTTGGGGGCGTCGGGCACCGTACCTTTACCGGGTGCAATGCCCGAAAAGACCGACGAGGGCGCGGCCGAAGGAGCGTCCGGGATGGCCTGCTGCTGTGCCGATTGCGGCGTCGACTGTTGCCCCGCCAGGGCAACTGCCATGACGCCTGCCATAAGTCCCAGTTTCACTTGATCTTGCCTCGCTTTCCTACCTATAGAAGACTACCAGCGCGATGATTCGGAGTCACCGCTTTCTATAGTTTTTGACGCTGGAGTATGGTTGGGGTTGCTGGGGCATGTCATCAAAACTCCTGCCACGGTCCTTTGGGTTGCGGCGTCGGGAGTTTGAGGACACGCTCTAAGTTCGCCAACAGGCGAAAACGGCGCCTAAGCTGTGCACCAACAGGTGAAAACGGCGTCTAAAAGGATGATATGCAGCGAATGAAGTGGTGTGTTGCAGCAGTGTTGAGCCTGACGTGCGCCGCGGCGCTCGCTCAGGAGGCTCCGTCCCCCGGCGGTGCTCCGCCCATGAGCTCTGCCCCGAACACCGCACAAGAGGTTACCGACGCCCAGCCCACTCTCCGGGTGAACGTCAACCTGGTGAACACCTACTTCTCCGTCCGCGATAAGAGCGGATTCGTGACTGACCTGACCAAGGATGCGTGCACCGTCCGCGAAGACGGCAATCCACAGACCATCAAGAACTTCACCACGGAAAAGAGCCTTCCGCTGACGATCGGCATCCTGCTCGATACCTCGGGCAGCATGGAGCGTATGCTGCCGATGGAACAGGAAGCCGGCTCAGAGTTCCTGAAAGATGTCCTCACGCCGAAGGATGAGGCCTTCCTCATCACCTTCGACGTGAACGTCGACCTGCTGGCGGACTACACCAACAATCAACGTGAGCTTGACCGCCAGATCCGCAAGGCCCAGATCAATACTTCGTCTTCCTCCGGCGGTATCCCCGGCATTGGCGGCGGCCCGGTACCAACCAGCAACCCGCGCGGCACATTGCTCTATGACGCGGTCTATCTGGCGGCGCACGATAAGCTGCGCCCTGAGGCGGGCCGTAAGGTAGTCGTCATGTTGACCGACGGCGTTGACCAGGGCAGCCAGGAGACGCTGAAGTCCACTATCGAAGCCGCACAGAAGGCCAACGCCATCGTCTACGTCATTCTGGTGGAAGACCGCAGTTTCTATACCAACGGCGGCATTACGTTTGGCGGCGGTGGCGGCGGCTACATGAAGAAGCTGGCCGAAGAGAGTGGCGGTCGCATGATCGATGTCGGCTCCAACGGCAAGAAACTGAAGGATGCGTTCACGCAGATCAGCGACGAGCTCCGTACGCAATACCTCATGAGCTATACGCCTAGCAATCTGAAGCTCGACGGCACCTTCCGCAAGCAGGAGATCGACTGTGGCAAAGGGTTGAAGATCCAGGCGCGCCGCGGTTATTACGCCATCGACGAAGCGGCGAAGGACTAGAGAATCACTGTCCTTTTGTTTGTCATCCCGCAGGGATCTGCTTTTATAGCGTGCAACGGTACTTAAGCGCTGAAGGCCGGGGTCTCCAATGTACTTCTTCATTGGGGTGGAAAGGCGCGCTCTATACCAGCCTGTGGCAACGCACCAGATTCCAGGCCGTCCAGGAAAAGAGGGCTGAAGGCCCGATCGATAGAACTCTGTCTGGTCGAAGAGAAAAGCAGATTTCTCCGCTTCCTTCGGTCGCTACGAAATGACAAACAAAGAAGCGATCATTTGCTCGGCTTTTCCGTCTCCTGATCCCCAACAACCCGATCCAGCACTAGCAGCGCACGCCCGTTCGCTATAAACCAGTTCGTATCAACGCTGCTGATAAACCGCACCTGATTCTGTTTATCGGTGACAACGATTGCGGGAGTATCGGTGATCCCCAATCCGCGAACAAACTCCTCCGGAACCAGCGCTGCTGAGAAGGAGGAAAGAGGCTGCAGCGCAGCAGGATCCGCCGGGATCTCCGAATGCAACAGCGCAATGCGAACCGAAGCTCGTTCATTCAGGCCCTTCGATATCACGCCTGCTTGCTGAAGTAATGCTTTGCAACCGCCGCATGTCTCCGGGACAAAGAGATAGAGATTCGCGCTCGCCGCAGGCGCGGTATAGATGCTGTTACCGGTATTTCCCTTAGAGCGGGGAAGCAGCGTAGCTTTCGGAAATGGCTTTTCAAGCGCGAGGTACCGTTGCCTGGCCATGTCCGCAACATAAGTCTCGGCCGGGCTCGGCGAAGTCTTATGTTCTGCGATGACGGCGTCCAGCGCTGCGAGTCCTGTATTCGCGTCGGGAATCTTCTGCGCGTTCCGAAGCAGCGAGAGATTGGTGTAGGCGCGCACCTGTGCCTGCGTGGGGGATAGACCATCGCACGGGTTGTGAATGCACTCCAGCAGCAGGGGCTGGTAGGTGGCGGCTGCCTTCAGTGCGAAGTCCAACCGCGGTACTGAAAGTCCATCGATAGCAAGATCGAAGACCGCGACGGTCTGCGCATTTAACGGCAGCTTCTTCGAAAGCTCATCGAGGGTCCCGATGACATCGGAAAGCCGCTGCAGGTTCAGAAGCGACTGCACCAGCAGATAGTAGCCCTGTGCCACGTGCGCCGGTGCAGGTTTACCGTCTTCCACGCGCACATAGCGGACTGATGCCGAATACGCTCCGGGCCAGTTCAGCCCCACGCCACAGAGACGGGCGAGCGAGAAGAGTTCCTCGCCTTCGTAGGCTGTCTTCTCCAGCCGTTCGCACTCGCGGCTGGCGTCGTGGACAGCGGTGCCAAGTGCCGCCAGTTCTGTCTCCGACCAGTTATTCGCATCGGCGCGGGTGGTATCGAAGGGATGCATCGTCTGGTCATAGACGATCGAAGGTGGACGGTCAGGCGTGGTGTCTTCCGGGTGTTGCGCAAAGAGCGGTGTGACAAAACTCAGCAGCAGGATCAGCTTCCGCATGGTGAAGCGAGTGTAGCTGATGCCACACCATCTTTTTTGTCATCCCGTAGGGATCTGCTTTGCCTTTGTATAAAGGGGCGAGACACTCGAGCTGCCATGCATGAACTCTTCAACTTTTGACTTTTACTCTTCAAACAACGACGCCTGCTCAGCCGGAGGGCCATCGAACCTGGTGGCACGCTCGAGCCTCAAGAGCGCCTCCTTGCGATGCTTCCCGCCACCATATCCGGTCAGCGATCCATCAGCGCCGATCACCCGATGGCACGGAATCACCACGGCCAGCCGGTTCTGTCCGTTGGCTGCGCCCACCGCACGCGAGGCGCCCATAGTTGTACCGGCGGCAATCGCAAGCTCACCGTAGCTGGCGGTTGTGCCATAGGGAACCTGCCTCAGGGCATTCCACACACGAAGCTGAAAGCTCGTGCCCGGCGTAATCAGAGGGGCGGTGAACTCCTGCAACGTGCAGGCGAAGTACTCCGCTATCTCTCGCTCAATGACATCGTGATGCGGTGTGCGCCCGGGCAGAATGGTGTAGCCATAGCGCTTCTGGAGTTCGTGTTCCTCGGTGGGCAGGGCGGGACGGTCATAGAACTCCAACAGCACAAGGCCGTTGTCTTCGGCCATGGCGATCATCAGTCCGAGCGGAGTCTGAAAGACGCTGGAGTAGAGCTTCTTCATGACACAACCGTGCCTTGATCATAGACCACCATCCCGCCGCGAGCGTCAGGCGTCCATCGCTCCTGAGTAGACGGCCATGCCGACCACTGCGTCCACACCGAAGGCATCGAGATCATCGACTTCCTGCTTCGAACGGATACCCCCGGCGACGATCAGTTGCTTCGTTGTCGTTGCGCGAAGAATGGCAGCGGTGTCGATGGGGAAGCCCTGCATGGTGCCTTCGGTATCGACATGGGTATAGAGGAAGGCGGCGCAGTACGGCTCCAGCCAGGTGATGGCCTCTTCCGGAGTCAGGTCAACATTGGCCTGCCATCCGCGCACCGCAACCTTGCCGTTCTTGGTATCGACAGAGAAGACCAGGTTCTCTTCGCCGACTTCCTTCTGCAGCGAGGCGGCAAAGTCTTTGCGAATCAACTGATCAGGCTTGGCGTCCGGCTCGGTGTTGAAGAGCGAGCTGCCAAAGATCACACGCTTGGCTCCGCTGTCGAGCAGCGCGCGGGCATCGTCGGCGGTACGGATGCCGCCGCCAACCTGCACTGGCAGGCGCTTCGCGATGTCGTGGATCAGAGCACGGTTGTCGCCTTTGCGCATGGCTGCGTCGAGATCGATCAACTGCACCAGTGGATACTTGCTGAACCGATTGATCCAGTAGTCGAAGTCATCGAAGCTCAGCTTCAGCTCCGCTCCCTGGCGAAGCTGCACAATCTTTCCGTTCATCAGGTCAATGGATGGAATCAGCACGTCTTTACGGCCTTTCTAACGTTTGAATCTGTTCTCTTTGTTTTGTCATCCTGAGCGGAAGCGAAGGATCTGCTTCTGCGCCCTTAGCAGGGGAGTCTCATTGGGATGCTGCTCTTCGCCAATTCTTCTTTCAACGCGCGGCTTGAGGTGACGCCGAAGTGAAAGATGCTGGCGGCCAGCGCTGCGTCTGCCTTCCCGCGAGTAAAGACATCAGCAAAGTGCTGTGCTGTTCCGGCTCCGCCGCTGGCGATGACGGGAATCTGTACCGCCTCGGAGACCGCGGCGGTCAGCTCGCAATCGAAGCCCGCGCGAGTACCGTCAGAGTCCATGCTGGTCAGCAGAATCTCGCCTGCTCCACGATCTTCGGCCTCTCGCGCCCAATCGACGACCTTGCGGCCGGTTGGTTTGCGTCCACCGGCAACATAGACCTCGGCATTGCGCACTGGATCGGGTGAATCAGCAGCGCGGCGAGCATCGATGGCGACGACGACCGCTTGTGCACCGAAGGCTCCGCCGATCTCACCGATCAGCTCCGGCCGCGCGATGGCGGCGGAGTTGATGCTGATCTTGTCCGCGCCCGCGATAAAGACAGCCTCGGCTTCTTGTGCAGAACGAATGCCGCCGCCGACGGTGAAGGGAATAAATAGCTGCGAGGCGGCGCGGCGCACAGTGTCGATCAGCGTGGCGCGGCCTTCGTGCGTGGCGGTGATGTCGAGCAAGACGATCTCATCCGCGCCTGCGGCGGCGTGGCGATGCGCCAGCTCTGCCGGATCGCCGGCGTCGATGATATCGACGAACTGGATACCTTTGACGACGCGTCCGTCCCGGACGTCGAGGCAGGCGA
>JAEKKE010000125.1 GCA_019510535.1 Acidobacteriota bacterium | reverse complement strand
ACGCAAGGTCGGCGGCTTCTGGGCTCTCATACACCGCCCGATGACGACCCTTGGTACGCATATGTGGATCTCTTATTCTCCAGATCTGCGGCATTGGGGAAGCCACAAAATCATGCTTGAGGCCCGGCGTGGAGGCTGGTGGGATGCCAACAAAATAGGTCTATGCTCTCCACCGATTGAAACGGACAAGGGATGGCTGGTGGTTTATCACTGAGTTCGATGCACGGCATCGGGCAGTATCTATCGCCTGGGGCTTGCTCTGTTTGATCTCGAAAAACCTTATCTATGCCTTCAGCGAGGAGATTCCTGGATGTTTGGGCCGGAAGCTCCATACGAGCGGGGAGGCGATGTCAACGATGTTGTTTTCCCTTGCGGCCAGGTCATAGAGCCGGACGGCGATACGATCCGCCTCTACTACGGTGCGGGCGACTCCTGCATCGCGTTAGCCACGGGCAGCATTCGTGGCCTTCTCACATGGCTGGACGCCAATTCATCTCTCAACGATGTACTATCACTCCATCCGTAGCGCTTTGATTGGATCAAGCTGTGAAGCCCGCCACGCAGGAAACGTACAGGCGGCGGCTGCAACCAGCAGTAGTACGACAGTGACAAGACCAAAGACTGCCGGATCGAGTGGATGGGTTCCGTAAAGCTGCGACTGGATCTTGCGTGTGACTGCGGCGCTGACGCAGAGTCCAAGCGCTAGGCCGACCAGTGCCGGTCTCAAACCATCGGTCAGGATCAGCCGAAGCACTTGTTCCCGCTGTGCACCCAACGCAATGCGGATGCCGATCTCGCTTGTGCGTTGCGCGACAAGGTAGGAGAGCACTCCAAACAATCCTACGGAAGCAAGCAACAGAGAGAGCGCGGCGAATGCTCCCAGCAGGCTGGTCTCAAAGTTGGAACTGGCAATGGATCTGCCGAGGATCTCCTGCATGGTGAGGACATTCGATACGGGAAGGTCAGGATCAATCGCAGCGATGGCCTTCTGAATAGGAATGGAAAGCGGCGCCGGATCGGCAGTGGAGCGGACAATAAGCGCTGTCTCAGCGGTGATACCAGGGGCTCCGGAGAGGATGGGGAACCACATCATGCTCTGGGCCGGATCATTCAGCCGATGGCGCGTGTCACCGACGATGCCCACGATCTCCAGCTTTTCAGCCGATGGACTGCGCCAGCTGACGGCCAGATGCTTTCCGAGAGGATCTTCATTGGGAAAGAACTCATGCGCGAGTTTCTGATTGATGATGACAAAGCTGCTGTTGCCTAGCCGTTCGGTGGAGGTGAAGAAGCGGCCTGCGATAAGCGGAATCTGCATCGCCTGGAAGTAGCCAGGATCTGCCGTGCGGAAGAGAGCAGAATCATGTTTCTCCGGAGGCAGCGGTGGATGCTCGGAAATGACGTTGCGGGTGGCGCAGCCGAGATCGACAGCACCAAGCTGGAGAAAGCTTTTGAACAAGAGGCCGGCGCAGATCAGCAGAACGACGGTGATTCCAAACTCAACCGTCATGAGTCCCTTGCGCAGCGAAGCTTTGGATGCGGAACTGCCGGCTGTTCTGGCGCTGTCCTGCAGTGCGGTGGAGACGTTGGCGTCGGTGAACAACAGCGCCGGAAGAATTCCTGACACGGCTCCTGCGAAAGCAGTCACCCCAAGAGCGAACAAGAGAACAGTGACATCGATGTGAATCGCTTCCGCCCGCGGCAGGTTAAGCCAGTATTTGGTCAGCCAACGCACAGCCAGATAAGCAAGACCCACACCAAGGATGCCGCCCGAGACACAGATCAGCACACACTCCGTAATCTGCTGGCAGATCAGGCGGACCCGGCTTCCACCCAGAGCCGATCGTACCGCCATCTCCTTCCGGCGGGCGACTGCCCGGGCAACCAGCAGGTTCGACAGGTTCAGGCAGGCGATCAGCAGAAGGCAGCTTACAGCCGCCATCAGGAGATACAGCGGAGCTTTGGTATCTCCAACAATGTCATCGATCAGTGGCTGCGAAACAACTCCGGAGCTGACCGGACCCGTACCCGAGAAGCGTGTATAGATTCCCCGCTGGATTGCCTGAACTTCCTGAACCGCCTGCGATGGGGAGTAGTCAGGCTTGAGGCGTGCAATCACATGGCCGTTATGGCTGTAGTGGCTATGCAGGATGATGCTGGGAGTTCCTTTGTAATAGGGAACCCACAACTGGACCTTCGGATCGGGAAAGCTGAAGCTCTGCGGAAGGACACCGATGACGGTATAGGGGAATGTATTAAGCCGGACGGTTTTACCGACGATGGATGGGTCTGCATTGAAGCGGCGTTTAAAGAGGCTCCAGGAAAGAACCACGGTAAGGCCTGCCTTGTCCGTATCGTCCGCATCGGCGAACAAACGGCCCAGCGCCGGTTGCACGCCGAGAGTGGGAAACAGATTCCAGGAACATGTCATCGCCGGAAGGAACTCCGGAAGCTCATTGCGATCACCCGATATGTTGTAACCACTGAATCGCCAGATCGCCATTTGTTGAAAGCCGTTCGATGCGCTTTGCCAGTCGTAGAAATCTCCGCCGGCGACACTGTCTTTCTTGCCCTGACCGTTGGCTTCATCCAACGCGATCAGTTGGTTGGGGTTGGAAAAGGGCAGGGGATTCAGCAGGACGTGGCGCACCACGGTGAACAGCGCCACATTGGCTCCGATACCCAAAGCCATCACAAGAATAGCGATCGCTGCAAACCCGGGAGTCCGTTTCAGCGTTCTGGCTGCATACGCCAGGTCTCGCCACAGATGGTCGATTGCAGCCACTGTGTTCTGCTGCCAAAGCTTTTCGCGAATGTGTTGCGGATTGCCGAATTTAATGCGAGCTCGGCGTCGTGCCTGTTCCGGCGGCATGCCCTTGGCGATGTTCTCTTCCGTTTCGGCTTCGACGTAGGCGCGAATCTCCTGCTGTAACTCGGAGTCTGAACGTTGGCGGCGGAAAAAACGGAACCAGGTCATCGGGACGCCTCCTTAGATTGCGGACCAGCGGGCTCCACTCGGAGTTCTATGGGAGACGATAGTACACCACTCGAACTTCTATGGGAAGGGTGTTTATTCGATGGCTCCTGTATGCCGGTTGTGGAGGGCATATCGATAAATACGCCTGAACTTAGATCTACTTAAGTAAGACGCTTCGACTGAGAAGCAGATTTCTCCGCTACGCTTCACCCCAGCCAGCAAAGCTGGCTAGGCCCCAACGCTCCGAAACGACAAGCAAAGGTGTCACAATCCCAAGCGCTGAAGGCGCGCTCTATACCAGCCTGGGGCAACGCCCCAGGTTTCAGTTCACAAGATGTTAAAAGGGCTGAAGGCCCGACCTATAGTTCGGACTCTTTGAAAAGCAAATCCCGCCTACTACGCCCTGCATGCGCAGCTCGTGCCGCACGCCTGAGGGGAGACATAGCCCGCGTCTCGGGGGAAACCGCCCATGCTCCCTGCGAGGTGGATGCCATAACGATGCCGGACAAGGGACAGAACAGCTGGCTGCGCCTATGGCGATGCGGACGTACATGATGCGATGCTGGATACGTACCACCCAGAGCGAGCACCGGACGCGTGCGATCGGTGAAGTATTTGTCGATATCGGCGCTGAACCGATGGCCCATTCGCATAAGAATTTGTCCCAACACGGGTGGTGGGCCGCGTCGAAGAGATTGTATCGTTCGAGGTGAAGAGAAATACGGAAATGGTCATGAGTGAAGCGATACGAAATCCGAAGGAAAACTCCGCAACCTATCGCGTGCTGGGAGGAGCGAGTCTCTGCCACATGCTCAACGACATGTTGCAGTCGCTCTTTGTCGCGGCGTATCCCATCTTCAAAGGGAACTTCCATCTGTCGTTCGGGCAGATCGGCGCGCTGACGCTGGTGTTCCAGATCACGGCATCGCTGCTGCAGCCGCTGGTGGGGCTTTATACCGACCGCAGGCCGCAGCCGTATTCGCTGCCGGTTGGTATGACCATCTCGATGAGCGGGCTGCTGGTCCTAGCCTTTGCGCAGAACTACGGAATGCTGCTGGTTGGCGGTGCATTGCTGGGAGTAGGCTCATCGATCTTTCACCCGGAGTCCTCTCGTCTTGCGCGCCTGGCATCGGGCGGAGCTCATGGCATGGCGCAGTCCGTCTTCCAGGTGGGAGGTAACTTCGGCTCTTCGCTTGGCCCGCTGCTGATTGCCTTCGTAGTGCTCCCGCGAGGCCAGAAGAGCCTGGCATGGTTTACGTTGGCAGCGCTTTTCGGGATTGTTCTGCTGACAGGTCTTGGACATTGGTACAAGCAGCACGGCCAGGCGATCCAAAAGAAGCATGCCGCAGTGAAGCACACGCTGAATCTCAGCCGGAAGCGGATCGGCGGAGCACTGGCCGTTCTGATTCTGCTGACGTTGTCCAAGTACTTCTATCTGGCCAGCATTACCAGTTATTACGTCTTCTATCTGATGCAGCACTTCCACACCGGTGAACGCGATGCGCAGCTCTACCTGTTCCTGTTTCTTGCGGCCGTGGCTGCAGGTACGGTGATCGGCGGCCCGGTGGGCGATCGCATCGGGCGCAAGAAGGTGATCTGGATCTCGATCCTGGGTGTGCTGCCGCTCACGCTGGTGCTGCCCTATGTCGCTCTGCCGGTTACGGTCGCGCTCAGCGTTGTGATTGGACTGGTGATCGCCTCCGCGTTCTCGGCGATTCTGGTGTATGCGCAGGAACTCCTGCCCGGCCGGGTCGGCATGGTCTCCGGTCTGTTCTTCGGGCTTGCGTTTGGATTGGGTGGATTAGGTGCGGCTGTCCTTGGCGCGCTTGCGGACCACACCAGCATCGACTTCGTTTACAAGGTCTGCTCGGTCCTGCCTGCGCTTGGCCTGCTTACCGGGTTTCTGCCGGATATCCATAAGCCGGATGTGGGCGAGGAAGCAGAGACGATGGCGATGGTGGAAGTGCTCGCGCCGTTGGGGTCGGAGGAGTAGAAGGCGGATTGCGACGACATATTCGTTTGGAATAGTTGGGGATTCCTAACCCACCCTCACGGAGTTAGGGCGGGCGGGAGTACCCAAATTTCCAACAAAACATAAAGCGTCTGTCAATATCTTCCCGGTATTCGATCCACCTACGGCAAGTGGAACTCGAAGACCGTAATGGCGCTCATGGCAGCCTGCTCGCCTCCGATGAAGTGGGGGCGGTAACGCCAGCGCTGTGCCGCATCGAGTGCGGCATCCCGCAGGAGTGGAGGTCCACTCACGACGCGAACGGAAGCGACGTTGCCGTTGCGGTCGACATTGGTTTCTACCTTCACGTCTCCCTGTACGTGCGCCTCGGAAGCAGCCTGGGGGTAAGCCGGTGTGGGGCTGTAGAGAACATTGGACGCATTCACCCCCAGCGAGATGGCCCGGACGCTGCCGTGAGGTGCTGCTGGAGTGGCGACGGGGGCAGGTCTGGACGCCGCGATCGCCGATGCGGTCGTGGCCGCGTTCACGGGCGCCGGCATGTTTGCAGGTGGCGATGCGTCGGCCAACTCTGCTTGATCTTCCGGAGTACGGCGTAAGAGGTGGGGGACCGCGCGGCCTCGGTCGGTGTTCGTGAGATCCGGCTCAGATGGAGAGGTAGGGCGCGCAGCCGGGGTCGTCGCGGGAGCTTGAGTTGGCGCCGGGCGAGATTCAATTGGAGGGGGGATCTTTGGAGCAGGGCCGGATGGCGTCGTGACACGAGGCTGCGGGGACGCTGACGGAGTCGAGGGATAAGCGGAGGCCGGAGAGTTCGCTGACGAAGGCCGGTGGGCACCTCGCGTCTGGGAGCCGGTGCGGGGCGTCCGATCACTGGGTTGCTCCGTTGTAGAAGGAGCAGGTGCGGCTACCTCGGGTTCAGGCGCGGGTGCGGGCGCTGTGTCGATGCGAGGGCTGGGAGAGGTAGAGCTTGGGCTGGGAGGGGTAGAGCGAACAGGGCTCTCCGCCGGAGCGGTTGTCGCAGGTGTTGCGGTCTCATCCAGAACGGTGCGATTGTGGAACGCGACCCTGGCGATCAAACCAGCTGCCAAGAAAAATATTGTGAGCCAGATCAAACGTTTCCGCGTACCAGTGCCTTCCTCTTCTTCGTCTTTCAGAGGAGAGAACTCGGGAAAAGGACGTGCGTGCGGATAATGCGGCTCATGCTCGTATACGGTCTTTGACGCAGCTGGTGCCGGCTCAACTGGCCCCGGCTCGACGGGTGGTGGCTCGACGGGCTGTGACTCGGCCCGATGTGGCGCAGTCTGCGGCGGCTCAGTCCGCCGTGGTTCAACGTGCTGTGGCTCAGCCTGCTGTGGTTCGACCTGCTGCAACCGGACATGTCGTGAGCGGCCGCGTCGTGACTGCACCGGTTGTGACTGGACAGGCTGGCCCTCTACAGACTGTTGCGGGGCCGGTTCTGGCTCAGCAGGTCGCGGGCGGACCGCTTTTGGCTCAACCGGCGGTATTGGGGCTACAGGCGCTGGGACGACTGGCGGCAGAGGATCGGCAGCAGGCGGGTTCTTCCGCCGGCTTTTTCCATCGAGCGATTCGCGCGCTTCGATGACAAAGCGAAGCAGGGCATGTGCATCGTCTCCCTCTGCTTCGGCCGCGTACCGGCCGCCGGCGGCTGCAACGGCCAGTACGCCAAGCAGGTCGGCGTAGCTGATCTTTCGATTGCCGCTGTGAATGGCGACCCAGATGTACGAGGTCAGATCGCGATGAAACGCGCGGTCCCGCTGTAGCCGGTTGACGATGGCGTGCAGCGATTCGGGCGCTCCGGGGGTAAAACCAGCTTTCTGAAGGAAGTCTCGCAATTCGGTGATCTCATTTGCGTAACGACTCTTCACCTCTTCGAGCTGTAGTGGCTGCAACACGCTTAAAACACACTCCTTCTACCTGCGCATCGACCCTGGTACAGATCTGGCACCGACTCATGTTTAGAGACACATAAAACCCCCTCGTGTTGTTTGAACGAATCGCGAAGTTGAGGAAAGATCTTATGTTTCTTTGTACGGAGAAGCACGTTACACCCTCCGAGCGGGCTAAGTGATTGAATAGGACACAGTTAATCGCCACGTCTGAAAATTTTCTTGAGTCGTGTACTCTACACTTGCCAGACGACGAGGAGAGAAGATGGCAAGGTCCAGGATCCCTTTCAAAGCTCGGGTTCAGATCGCAATCATCTGTCTTGGATTTTTGATTGCTTGAATTGCTGCAGGCTACTTACGGTCTCTGGACAAAGGTCCGATTGTCATGCTCCCCCTATGCGGTTACTCAGCCTCTGTCACCCTCTACACCGCGTATCTTCGCTATAACCGGCAAGGCTAGCTTAGCCGCCAATCGAAAGCCTCTGCTTCGTTCTAAGGTCGCCTGGCCTCGCATGACGTACGAGTATCCTTCTTTCCATTGATGTCCGAATTCCGCGAGTATTCTAGTGTCTGAGAAGAGACACTTGATGCATGATTGTCCCCGATAAGGCGTCTGCTTACAGGGCACTGCAGAGTCGTGACGCGCGTTTCGACGGTCAGATCTTTGTGGGCGTCAAATCCACCGGAATTTACTGCCGGCCTGTATGTCCGGCACGTACGGCGAAGTTTGAGAACTGCACGTTTTACAGCTCGGCCGCCGCAGCGCAGGAGGCCGGCTATCGTCCGTGCCTGCGTTGCCGCCCTGAGACAGCGCCTCAGCTTGCGGCATGGCAGGGAACAAGCAGCACGGTCTCTCGCGCGCTGGCGCTGATCGAAGAAGGCGCGCTGGATGGTGAAGCGCAGACGGTTGAAACCCTGGCCGAGAAACTTGGCGTAGGCGAGCGCCAGCTACGCCGACTGTTTCTACAGCATCTTGGCGCGTCACCCATCGCCGTGGCGCAGACCCGTCGTGTCCTGTTTGCGAAGCAGTTGATTCACGATACAGATCTGCCGATGACGGAAGTGGCGCTGGCCTCGGGCTTCAGCAGTCTGCGCCGATTCAATGAGGTGTTCCAGAATCTCTTTAAGCGGCCTCCCACGGCGCTTCGTCATTCCAGTGCGTTACGTCGCAGATCGAGCGTTGTGGCAACAGAGGCCGGCACGATGCTTCGGCTGCGGTACCGGCCTCCCTACGATTGGGACGCGATGCTGCATTTTCTCGAGGCACGCGCGATTCCCGGGGTGGAGGTGGTTGCCAATCGTGTCTATCACCGCGTTATCGAGCTTGATGGTGAGCTGGGCGCGATTGCGGTCAAGCATCTGCCCAAACGCGAGAGCCTGTGCGTCACGATTCAATTTCCCAGCGTGAAGGCGCTGCCTGCGATTGTGCATCGAGTGCGCAGGCAGTTCGATCTGAACGTCGATATCGGCACGATCGATGAACATCTTTCTCGCGATAAGCAGCTTGCGCCGTTGGTTGCTCGCAGGCCGGGGCTGCGGGCGCCGGGTGGATGGGATGGATTTGAGCTCGCGATCCGCGCTGTGTTGGGGCAGCAGATAAGTGTTATCGCAGCGAGGCGTTTGGCTGGGAAGCTGGTTGAGCTGCACGGCAGGGCTCTGCCGTCCGGCGCCGGCATGCATCCCGATCTTACGCATGCCTTTCCTGCGGCGAAGCATCTTGCAAAGACATCATCGCTCGGTCTCGGTATGCCGGCAGCCCGGCTTGAGACCTTGAGATCGGTGACGCGAGCAGCGGCGAAGTCGCCAGAGATCTTTCAATCGGCGAGCTCGATGGAGCAGGCCATCGCCTCCCTGAAAGCTATTCCCGGAATCGGGGAGTGGACGGCACAGTACATCGCGCTTCGGGCTCTGCGGGAGGTAGACGCTTTTCCTGCATCGGATATCGGTCTGCTGCGTGGAGCGAAGAAGGTGACAGGCGATGTGCTGACGGCGAAGCAACTCCACACCAGGGCCGAGAGATGGAGACCCTGGCGAGCCTACGCCGCACAACATCTCTGGGCAGCCGATGGCGATTCAAAGTAACAACCACCGGGAAGGAGCATGCAATGAACCTCGCCTATAAATTTGTCGAGAGCCCGGTCGGGGCACTGAAGCTGGTTGCGAGTGATAAGGGACTGGCAGCTATCCTGTGGGAGAACGATAGCCCGCGACGCGTTCCTCTTACGGGACTGGTCGAAGACAACCGGCATCCTGTCCTGTTGAAGGCAGAGCGCCAGCTTCAGGAGTATTTCGCAGGCTCACGGCGTGCCTTCGATCTGCCGCTGGACATGCGGGGAACCACATTTCAGAGAGATGTGTGGGAGGCGCTGCTCGCGATTCCCTACGGAGAGACACGGAGCTACGGACAACTGGCGAAGCAACTCGGGCGCCCATCCGCAAGTCGCGCCGTAGGAGCAGCGAATGGGCGTAATCCGATCTCTATCGTTGTGCCCTGTCATCGGGTGATCGGCTCTTCCGGTAAGTTGACAGGGTTCGCCGGCGGTCTGGATGTAAAGGGTCGGCTTCTCGATATGGAGAGGAAGGGTTGAGAATCAAATAAGAACGATGAGAGCGAAACGTCCGATCCAGCTTGAAAGCCGCTTCTATGAGCGAACTCCCGATGTCGTAGCGAAGGCGCTGCTGGGCAAAGTGCTGGTGCGCCGTCTGGGGGATGAAGAGCTAAGCGGCAGGATCACCGAGGTGGAAGCGTACTTCGGTCTCGAAGATCCGGCCTCGCACGCATATATCGGACGCACGTCACGCAACGCCGTGCTCTTCGGTCCGCCGG
>JAEKKE010000124.1 GCA_019510535.1 Acidobacteriota bacterium | reverse complement strand
GCGGGAAGAGACAAGGACACCGGTGCGAGAAGAGATTGACGCTATGGTGGTGACAACCGAACTGATCTCAAGGGCGCAGGCCGGGGATGGCGACGCGTTCCGAGACCTGATGCAGCCGCACCGCCTAGAGCTACAGGTGCACTGCTACCGGATGCTTGGATCCTTCCAGGATGCCGAGGACGCCCTGCAAGACACGCTACTGTCCGCATGGCAAAACCTCGGAGGGTTCGAAGGGCGCGCCTCGCTCCGCACCTGGCTCTACAGGATAGCCACCAACCGTTGCCTCAACGCGCGCCGCTCGGCCAGCCGGCGACCCGCCAAGGAGTGGGATGTGCCCGGGGTTGTACCGCTTGAACCGACTCGGCTCGGTGAGGTCGTATGGCTGGAGCCATTTCCCGACGCCCTCCTCGAGGGTGCGATTGATGTGCCGCTTGGCCCGGAAGCTCGCTACGAGCAGACCGAATCCATCTCCCTCGCCTTTGTGTCCGCCCTTCAGCTCTTGCCGCCTCGCCAACTCTCCGTCCTTATCTTGCGCGACGTCCTCGGATTCCATGCGAGCGAGGTGGCCGACATGCTGGACTCGACTGTCGAATCGGTCAACAGCGCCCTCAAACGTGCGCGTGCCAATTTGCAGCTGCGCCAGTCGCGGGCCTCCGGCCGCGAATCGCCTCCCGACTCCGACTCACCTTCGGAGGATGCGATCGTGGCCAAGTTCGTCAGCGCGTGGGAATCCGCCGATCTCGACGCGCTGGTGGCCCTTCTCACGGACAACGTCTTCATCTCGATGCCACCAATGCCCTTTGAGTACCAGGGCCGAGACATCGTGGCCCGTTTCTTCGCCAACATCTTCGGCGCGGGCCGGAGGTTCAACCTCGTGCAGACGCGGGCCAACCGTCAGCCTGCGTTCGGAGCCTACCTGCGCGCCCCTAACGGCATCTGCCACGGGGTCGGCCTCTACGTTCTCACCCTCACCGCCGACCGGATCTGCGCCATGACCCGCTTCGACAACAGCGTGCTTCCATGGTTCGAGCTACCACGATCGCTCCCGAGCCAATAAGCGAAAGTTACCGCGAATTTGATATTCGGAGCGGATCAAACCGGAAGTTGAGTGTCAACTGACGAGTTCGGAGAATCACTTATTGAGCTTTGCCAATGAGTGCTTTGGCGATTTAGCACCAATCGAGACGCTGAGCAGGAATAGGCCATCAATTTCTCTCTTGACATGGAAATTGAAGCAACCGTCTGACGTCGAGGGGAAATAACAGTACCACTCATTCCAGAGAGAGTATACGCCGTAGACTTCTCATGGTATACAGTGTAGACATGACGGCAACGACTACACAGAAGATCGCCGGCGCGGCTCGCAGACTGCTCGATAAAGAGGGAGCGGAGGGCGTGACCATGCGGAGGGTGGCAACCGCCGTCGGCATTACGCCGATGGCGCTCTACCGGCACTATCCAAATCGAGATGGGCTGCTGAATGCGCTGGCGGATGCAGGATTCGCCGAGCTGACTGCGAAGCTTGCCGGCCTGCGGCTGACGGGCGGGGTCGATCGGCAGCTACTGAAGATACTCGATGTGTTTCTCGACCATGCCTTCGAGAACCCGTGGCTGTTCGAGCTGATGTTTCTTACGAAGCGCGAGGGCGCACGGCAGTATCCGGAGGACTTCAGGGCAAGGCGTTCGCCGACGGCGAATGTATCGGCAGATGTGATTGCGCGCGCGATGGAGACGGGCTACCTGCGCAAGGACGATGTTTGGGAGATCGTCTTCGAGACGGGCGCGTTGATGCAGGGTCTCGTCATGCTTTACCTGGGAGGACGCATGGCGATGTCGCCGTCGGAGTTCCGCGCCTTCTGCCATAGATCATTTGGGAGGTATTTGAATGGCATTCGCACTTAGTTATAGATGGGTAGTGGAAGCAGCGCTCGCAACCGTCGCGACTGCAGCAATGTTTTACTTCGGCAACGGTCTCGAGCCGTGGTGGCCGCTGATGTGGTTTGCGCCGCTGCCGGTGCTGGTGTTTGCGTTGCGAAGTAAATGGTGGGCGGCGGCGATGACGGCAGTGGCCGTGATGATGCTCGGCAATCTGAACATGTGGAGTTACTTCACGAAGACGCTGGGTATGCCAGGCGCTGCCTGGGTGGGTATCTTCTTGGCTGCGGGTGTCGTCTTTGCAGCGGGAGTGCTGCTGTTTCGCGTCCTGGTGTTGCGTGGCGCCGTGTGGAGCGGGCTTCTTGCTCTACCGGCGGTCTGGGTGACGAGCGAGTATGTGCGTAACGTGACTTCGCCACATGGGTCGGCGGGAAGTCTTGCGTACTCGCAGCTGAAGTTTCTCCCGTTTCTGCAGCTTGCTTCGATTACCGGGCCGTGGGGGATGAGCTTTGTGTTGTTGCTGTTTCCTGCTGCGATTGCGATTGGGTTGCATCTGAGGCAGACCTCAGCGAAGCAGGCGCTGCAGGTTGCCGGCGCGGGCGTTGGAGTGGTCGCGGCTGTCCTGGTGTTTGGTGCGGTGCGGCTGGCGCTGCCGCAGACGCAGACACAGATGGTGAAGGTGGGGCTGATCACCTCAGACGAGAAGGCGAATGCTACGGTTACTGATCCGGGTGCCGATACCGGGCGGCTGTTTCGCGACTATGCGCGTGAAGCGGAGAGGCTGGCGACAGATGGGGCGCAGGCGATCGTGATGCCGGAAAAGCTTGGGGTGACGCTCGAAGGCAGGGCCGCGGTGACGGATGCGATGCTGCAGTCGGTTGCGGCCCAGACTGGAGCGACGATCGTCGCGGGCGTGGTGCATGTGGACGCTCCGGTGAAGTACAACGAGGCCAGAATTTATGTTTCGGGCTCAATCGTGCAGCGTTATGACAAGGAGCACATGCTGCCGCCGTTCGAGTCGAACCTGAAGCCGGGGACGACGCTGACCGTGCTGCCGCGACGGCAGCAGAAGTGGGGCGTAGCGATCTGCAAGGACATGGACTTCGCGTCGCCTGCGCGCCTCTACGGCGAGGCCGGTGTAGGGCTGATGCTCGTTCCGGGATGGGACTTCGGGGTGGACGGAAGCTGGCACGGACACATCGCGGTGATGCGTGGCGTGGAAGACGGCTTCAGCATCGCGCGTGCGGCGAAGAACGGCTTTCTGACGGTGAGCGACAACCGAGGCCGAATTGTGGCCGAGGTAAGCAGTAGCTCGGCTCCGTTTGCGACGCTGTTGGTGGACGTCCCGGCGGCGCATAGCTGGACGGTGTATCAATTGCAGGGCGATTGGTTTGCGTGGTTTGTGATTGCGCTGCTGGTATTTGTGATGATGCAGATGGTGCGGTTGCGCGGTCGTGCCCAGGGTTGAGATTCGGAGACCGGGCTTGAGAACCTTGAGATCTACGATCATCCCCTTGCGAGCGTTCAACTGGCGAGATGATCCGACTCTCTTTCCAGGGCATACATCATCGTCGTGCGTGCCCAAATACCGAGTATCCGTAGCCGTCGCGCTTCGCTGTAAACCATGTCTCCGGTCTGTTTTGTAACGGCAGTGCTAAGTACGCTCAAAATATCCCACCCCTTGCTAGCAATGGATGGGGCACCCGTGCAGGGTTTAAAGTCAGAGATCGTCTTTGGAGGGTGCTTCGGGAGCGAGACCGTGCTTTTCCATGCGGTAGATAAGGGTGCGGCGGCTGATATCGAGATAGCGCGCGGCCTGGGTCTGGTTGCCATTGAACTTCTCCAACGCGCGGCGGATGAGGTCTCGCTCAAGTGCTTCAAGGCTGATGCCCTGTTCCGGCAGGTCGAGCCAGAAAGGGGCGGGACGCGGTGGAGCAGTAAGTTCCGGCGGAAGATCTTCCGTGGAGATGATCTCAGAGGTCGAAAGCACCACCAGACGCTCCATCACATTTTCAAGCTGACGGACATTTCCTGGCCAGTGATAGGCGATGAGATGCTGCAGCACGGTGGGTGAGAGACGCAGATGCTCGATGGCGTGCCGTTTGCGCGCGCGTTCGAAGAGCACCTCAATCAGTTCCGGTAGATCTTCCCTCCGCTCACGTAACGGCGGAATGCGCAGCGGAACAACGGCAAGACGATAGTAGAGATCTTCACGAAAGGCTCCATCCTCGACCATTGCCGAGAGATCGCGGTGGGTGGCTGCAATGACACGAACATCTACCTTGATGGGATCGGTGGCGCCGAGCTTGGCAAGCTCTCCTTCCTGCAGGACTCGCAGCAGCTTAACCTGAGCTTCGAGTGGAAGCTCTCCAACTTCGTCGAGAAAGAGCGTGCCACCGTTGGTGGACTCAATGCGGCCCTCCTTATTGGCGACCGCACCGGTGAACGCGCCTTTGGTGTAGCCGAAGAGCTCGCTTTCGACGAGGTCGCGAGGGATGGCGCCGCAGTTGATAGCGACGAATGGACGCTTGCCGCGACGACTGTTGTGATGGATGGCGCGAGCGACGAGCTCCTTGCCGGTGCCGGTCTCTCCCTGGATGAGCACTGTCGCATCGCGCTGGGCGACCCGTGCCGCCTGATCGAGGACACGGAGAAGTCCTTTGGAGTGACCGACGATGGCTTCGAAGCCGTAGCGCTGATCGAGGGCGGAACGAAGAGTCTGGACCTCTTCGATGAGGCTCTGACGTTCCATCGCGCGATGAACAACAAGGACAAGCGCGTCAAAGTCCAGAGGCTTGGTGACATAGTCATAGGCGCCAAGCTTCATCGCCTCGACCGCGGTTTCGACGGTACCAAAAGCAGTAACAACGATGACCGTCGTGCGAAGACCTGCCTGAGTAATACGCGAGAGCAGCTCCAGCCCTGTTGTAGGCATGCGCAGATCCGTAATGACAAGCTGCGGCTCGGACTCGCGGAGCATGCGCCACGCTTCTTCGCCATCGGAGGCGACAGAGACTTCATAGCCTGCTTCCTCAAGCTGCAGCTTCATGACACGCCGGAGACTGACGTCGTCATCGACAACGAGGATGCGATTGCTCACGCCACCTCCACGGGCCGACGTAATGGCGCGGATGCAATGGGAAGCTCAACACGGAAGATCGCCCCGTTGCCGACATTCGGCGCGCAGGTGAGCGTTCCACCGTGCTGGCCGGCAATATTGGCCGCAATTGCAAGCCCGAGCCCTGTGCCATTTTCGCGCGTTGTGAAGAAGGGCTCGAAGATGCGCGCGCGGACTTCGGGACTGATGCCTTTCCCTTGATCCCGCACCTCAATGCAGAGGTTGCCCTCGTGCACAAAGCTGCTGAGAGTGACGGCTCCTTCCCCCTCGGTTGCCTGAATCGCATTCAGAACAAGATTCAGCAGAAGCTGCTTGATCTGCTCCGGATCGCATTCGACCGGCGGCAGAGCCGAGTCATGCATGACCTCCAGAGTTACGTTCTGACGGCTGGCTGCGTGTTGAGCGAGGGTGGCTACAGAGGAGACCATCTCGGCAGGCTCCATCCATTGCATACGCGGAAGTCGAGGCCGGGCAAAGTCGAGGAAGTTCGTGAGGAGCTTATTGAGGCGCTGGGACTCCTTGGTAAGAATCTCCAGACATTCGGCGCGAGCCTCTGCGGATGCCTGTCCGCGGGCCAGGATACCGGCGGCGCCGCTGATGCTGGCCAGGGGGTTGCGAATCTCATGGGCGAGGCTGGCGGAGAGCTGCCCTGCCGCGCTGAGGCGCTCTGATTTACGAAGCTGGTCGATGTTCTGACGCAGCTCGATGTAGACATGTTCTAGCTCGCGCTTCGTTGTCTCAACGCGGCGGCGCTGCATGCGCTCGCGATCAGCAAGCAAGCCGGCAATGATACCGGCAGCGCCGAAGGTGCTGAGCTCGACGACTTGATCCTGCGCATCAAGTGGGGCACGGAACCAGTGACGGTAGATCAAAGGAAGGAATAGAAGAGCCGCAAACAGGACGGTTCGCGCCGCGCCACGCCAGCCAAACAAGAGCCCGGCAAGCATAAAAGGCAGGATGTTGAGATGGTGCAGGATATTGTGCAGCACCACATAGCGCGGCGGAACAGCCCAGGTAAAGATGGCCAACAACACCACAAGGGTACCGACAAGCACCGCCTTGGCCTGCGACGATCGCAGCGCAGATGGAAGCTGGGCCATAGTGTCATTGTCCCACGCAGGCGGCGATGGCATGGGCCAGCGAAGCTGAGAGACTGCAGGCATCGCTGAGTTGCATAGCAATTCCGGAGCCAATTTGAAGAAGCGAAATAGCGCCCGCTGAATCCTTTGGGTTCGAGAGTATGAACTTCTTACACAATAACTAACGGATCGAGCTCCGCTCGATACTCCCACATAAGCTTCGCGTATGTGGGGTACCCGGTGAATGGGCTGTCCGAGTGCCGGATAGCGGACAACGGTGTACCAAATGGGACATCGAGGAAGCTCCAAATCCCTAAGAAACATGGGGATTTCTATTTGGCTAGCGAATTGCCATAGAGGCAGTGTGACGCTAGGAAAGTTGCTCCTCCTCCCACTGTTGCCGGCGGCTTTGCTGGCGGCCCAGACGCCTGTGGATGCGCCGATGCCGGCAGAGCCTGCACCGCAGCAGACGGCAGCGGCTCCTGTGTCCGGCGAACTGCGTCTGACACTCGATGACGCGCTGGCAATGGCGCGACGCAACAGCCCACGCTTGCAGGAGGCGCTTGCGGGAACACAGCGCGGCCAGGCAGCGGTGCAGACGGCACGCGCTTACACGAACCCGAATATCGAGGTCTTTCAAGGCCGTCAGTATGCGCGACCGATCAAGACGCCCGGGACTCCGGGCCTGCTGCAGCACTATGCGGGTTATCAGACCATTGAGATTCCATCGGAGCGCAGTGCACGCCGGAAGGCAGCGGAGTCCATGGCAGCAAGCGCGCGAGCAGCCGAACGCGGTGTGGGGCTGAATGTGATGGCCGATACGCAGCGGGCGTTCTACGACGCACTGAAGCGGCAAGAGGAGATTAATCATGCTCGCGAGAATCTGGCGCTGGTAGAGGACCTTCGGCGGCGTGTCGAGGTCGAAGTCAATGTCGGCGAGAAGGGCAAGTTGGAGCTGACACGGGCTGAAGCGGAACTCGCGCGCGCGCGGTTTGCGGTGAACAGTGCGCAGATCGAATACGCGTCGGCGATTGCAATCCTGCGCGCTACCATCGCCGCGCCGGCCGATGCGAACCTGATTCCCGTAGGTTCAACCACAGCGCACATGACGCTACCGGCTTTGGATACGCTGCGCGACCAGGTGCTGACCGCGCATCCGGCGGTAGCGCAGTCTGAAGCGGAATTGAATGCGAGCCGATCGACACTGGACCGCGAGAAGGCGCTCCGCATTCCGCAGCCGACCGCCTTTGCCGAGTTTGAGAACCAGCCCGACCTGCGCTACTGGCGCGCCGGCATCACCATCCCTATTCCGCTGTGGGACAGTCGGCGTGGACAGATTGCGGATGCAAAGGCAGCCATCTCACAGGCAAACGCGACGCTGGACCAGCGACGTCTGGAGCTGGTGAGCGCACTGGAACGGGCATATGAACAGTATCAACTGGCTGACCAGCAGGTAACTTCGCTGGAAGCTGGATCGCTGCGAGCGGCGGAGAGTGCGGTCGAGGCAGCGAAGTCCGCATACCGGTTCGGCGAGCGCGGCATTGTTGAAGTTTTGGACGCGCAGCGCGTTTTACAAAGCGTGCGCGGCGATTTGCTGGATGCGCAGTTCGCGCGCCAGTCTGCATTGATCGATCTGGAAGAACTGGGCGCACTGACGCCAGGAGCGAGGCCGTGATGACACGATGGTTGCAGCATTTTTCCTGTTACTGGGTATCCCGGGAGGAGCGTGCAGCGGCGCTTTCATTGAGGAAAACGCCCATAGATGCACATGCCCTGCACTACACCTACAGGAAAAAGGCTCTAGCAGCCGCGGCGATGGCCGCGGTGTTGCTGGGAACGGGTTGCAAGTCGAAGCCGAAGGAAGAGAAGGCAGCAGCGGGCAACAGCGATCCGAACATAGTGACGGTGACGCCGGTACTGGCCGAGAGCCTTAAGTTCGGAACACCGCAGATGGCCGAGGTTAACGGAACGCTGCAGGTGGCCGCGCGTGTTGAGACAGACGCGCAACGCATTGCGCGCGTCGGATCTCCGGTTGCCGGACGGATTCTGAATCTGCTGGTCTTTGAAGGGGAGTACGTGCGCGCGGGGGCTGTCCTGGCCACGCTGCACAGCACCAATCTTTCGGATACGCAGTTTGCCTTGATCAAGGCAGCGTCGCAGCGGGAGCTTGCCGCAGCAGCGGAAAAGCGCGCGGAACAACTGGTAGCCGACATCGCGCAAGTTGAGCGCCGATTATCCGATCGTTGCTCCAAAGAGCGGAACGGTCTTGAAACGCGAGATCACCATCGGACAAGTGGTACAGCCCGCGGACCCCGCATTCACCATCGCCGATCTGTCGAATGTATGGATTACAGCGGATGTCCCTGAGCAGGAGGCCGGAATCCTGAAGCACGGGATGGATGTTGAAGTGCGCGTCCCCGCGCTGAAGGATCTGCAACTCAACGGCCGGCTCTCGTTTGTTTCTCCCATTGTCGATCCGGCAACACGCACCGTAGAGGTGCGTATGGATGTCCCGAACCCCGACGGCCGGCTGAAGCCGGATGAACTCGCCAGCATGACCTTTACGGGACGTAGCGACCATAAGCTGACGGTGCCGAATGCTGCAGTCGTACGTGAAGAGAACAAGGACAATATCTTCGTGCAGATTGGCCCGCAGCGATACATCCTGCGTGAGGTAACACTGGGCGAAGAAGAGAACGACAGGCGCGTCGTGACTAGCGGTGTAACACTGGCGGAGCGGATTGTGACCGAGGGAGCCTTTCACCTGAACAATCAGCGCAAGCAGGCTGCGATCAAAGGAGAGAAGTAAGCATGCTGCAGTCCATCATCGCGGCTGCTCTGCGGCAGCGCCTGGTCCTCGTGGTAGTTGCATGCGTAATGGTGGGGTTCGGCCTCAACGCGGCGCAGAAACTCTCAGTCGACGCCTTTCCAGACGTGGCGAATGTACAGGTGCAGATTGCGACTGAGGCCGCCGGCAAGAGTCCGGAAGAGGTGGAGCGTTTCGTCACCATTCCGATTGAGATCGCGATGACCGGTTTGCCGGGCATGACGGATATGCGGTCGCTGAATAAGCCCGGGCTGTCTCTGATCACACTGGTCTTCACGGATGAGAGCGACCTTTACCGCGAACGGCAGATGGTCTCCGAACGACTGGCGGAGCTGCGTGACCGCATGCCTGAAGGTGTCACGCCCGTCCTGGGACCGATCACTAATGCGTTGGGCGAGGTGTATCAGTACACGCTGGAGCTTCCGGGCGAAGTAGAGCAGCATCATGTGCTGACGCGGGATGAGTTGATCGAGCGGCGCACGCTGCAGGACTGGGTGGTTCGTCCCCTGCTGCGCGGTGTTTCAGGTGTTGCAGAAATCAACTCTACCGGTGGTTACGTCAAGCAGTACGAGACACTGGTAGATCCGCAGAAGCTGCATTACTACAACCTGACGATCAACGATGTCCGGGCAGCGCTGGCGCGCAATAACGCCAATGCCGGTGGAGGTGTGCTGCCTCAGCATGCAGAGCAGTATCTGATCCGCAGTGTGGGCCTGGTACGCGATATAGCCGACATCGAAAACATCGTTCTGAAAGAGAACAAAAATACACCGGTCTATGTGCGCGATGTAGCGACCGTACGCATCGGAACCGAAGTCCGCTATGGCGCGATGGAGAAGAACGGATACACCGAAGCCGTAGGCGGCGTCGTGTTGATGACTAGTGGAGGCAACGCCAAGCAGATCGTAAGCCGCGTGAAGGAGCGTGTTGCGGAGATCAATGGCAAGCACATGATTCCCGGCGGCCTGCAACTCGTGCCCTACTATGACCGCTCGCAATTGGTAGACGCGGCGATTCATACGGTAACCGAGGTGCTGGGCGAAGGCATTGTCTTCGTTGTCGTGATCCTGTTCCTGTTTCTGGGTGATCTACGGTCGAGCTTGATCGTCAGTGCGAACCTGATCCTGACACCGCTGTTGACTTTCCTGGTAATGAACAATATCCACCTCTCGGCGAACCTGATGTCGCTGGGCGGTCTGGCGATTGCCATCGGCCTGATGGTGGATGGATCGGTCGTGGTGGTGGAAAACGTCTTCGCTCGCCTAAGCCACAACCACGACCATGTGCATAGCGAGGAAAAGCCTTCGAAGCTGCGCCTCGTTCTGGACGCGACGCAGGAGGTCGCAACGCCTACGCTCTTCGGCGTAACCATCATCATCCTGGTCTTTCTCCCACTGATGACGCTGGAGGGAATGGAAGGCAAGATGTTTGCTCCGCTGGCATACACCATCGCCATCGCGCTGGGTATCTCGCTGGTGTTGAGTCTGACGCTGTCGCCTATTCTCTCGTCGTATCTGCTGAAAGGTGGATCAGAAAACGACACCTGGCTGGTGCGGTGGCTGCGCAAGCCTTACAACGCGATGCTGAACTGGGCTCTCGGGCATCGCAAGGTGCTGGTCGCTGGTGTTGTGCTTGCCTTTTTCGGATCGCTCTCGCTCTTCCCTTTCCTGGGAACCTCATTTATCCCCGAGATGCAGGAGGGCACGCTGTCGCCAAATGCTGACCGCGTGCCGAACATCTCACTGGAAGAGTCGCTCCATATGGAAGGGCAGATGCAGAAGCTCATCATGAGCGTAAAGGGCGTGGAGAATGTGGTCTCACGCGTAGGACGCGGCGAATCGCCTGCCGACCCAGCGGGGCCGAACGAGGCCGATGTACTCGCATCGCTGACGCCGTTTGATGAGCGCCCGCGCGGCATGTCACAGGACAAGATCGCGGAGGAGATTCGCACAAAACTGGCGGCCCTCCCCGGCATCAACCTGGTGATGTCCCAACCGATCAGCGATCGTGTGGACGAGATGGTCTCAGGCGTCCGCGCTGACGTGGCTGTGATGCTGTACGGCGATGATCTTGCCCTGCTGGTGGAAAAGGCGAACCAGATCGCAAAGGTGGCTACAGGGATTCAGGGAACGCAGGATACGCGTGTGGACCGCGTAGGCGGCCAGCAGTATCTGACAATCGATATCGACCGCGGAGCGATTGCGCGGTACGGCTTGAATGCCGCCGATGTGAACGACGTCATTGAGACAGCGATCGCAGGCAAGTCGGCTACGGAGGTTTACGAGGGAGAGCGGCGCTTCGCAAGCGTGGTGCGTCTTCCTGCCAACTTGCGCGATTCGCTCGAAGATATTCGGCAGTTGCAGGTTAGCTCGCCGGATGGGCCGCGCGTGCCGCTCAAAGATCTTGCTACCGTAAAGGTCGTCGAGGGTCCGGCGCTGATCAATCGCAATATGGGCAAGCGCCGCATTGTGGTGGGCGTAAATGTACAGGACCGCGATCTCGGCGGATATGTGGCTGAGCTACAGCAGAAGGTGAATCAACAGGTACCGGGCGCTGCATCACCTGATGATCATTGTGCCGATCACAATTGCGGCGATCTTCTTCCTGCTGTTCATTCTGTTCAAGTCAGTTCGCTTTGCCGCGCTGATCATTACGGTACTTCCGTTGGCCTCGATAGGAGGCATTCTGGGACTGTTCATCTCCGGCGAGTATCTGTCAGTACCGGCATCGGTCGGCTTCATCGCGCTGTGGGGTATTGCCGTATTGAACGGCGTGGTGCTGGTGAGCTATATCCGCAAGCTACGCCAGGAAGGTCTGTCGCAGGAGGATGCCATACGACAGGGGACGCGGCTGCGCTTCCGTCCGGTGATGATGACAGCGACGGTCGCGGCGCTCGGCCTGGTCCCCTTCCTGTTTGCGACGGGACCTGGATCGGAAATTCAAAGGCCGTTGGCGATTGTGGTGATTGGAGGTCTGGTGAGTTCGACGGCGTTGACGTTGATTCTGTTACCTGTGGTGTATGCCACGTTTGAGGGGAAGAATGCGCAGGTGGGGTTGGAAGAGACACCTGAGGTGTAATTGAATAATTGAATAATACCCACCATGCATGTGGCGACGGGAAGCATGGAGCCACACCTGTGACGCGGGTCCTTCGCTCTGCTCAGGATGACAAGTAAGAATGGTGTTCTTACTCGCGGCGCCAGTTGCCGCTCTTGCCGCCGGACTTGGCGATGAGCTGGACGTGGCGGATGCGGATGCCTTTGTCGAGGGCTTTGGTCATGTCGTAGATGGTGAGAGCGGCGATGGATGCCGCAGTCATGGCTTCCATCTCGACACCGGTACCGGCGACGGTCGCTGCTGTTGCGCGGACACGGATGCCTTCCGGCTCAATCTCTGTTGCAATGTCGACGTAGCTGAGCGGCAGCGGATGACACATCGGGATCAGAGTTGAAGTCTGTTTGGCGGCCTGGATGCCAGCGAAGCGGGCTACTTCGAGCGGATTGCCCTTGGGGTTCTGCGGCAGAGCTTCGAGCGTTTGGGCGGAGAGCTCCACGAAGGCCTCCGCGACCGCTTCACGGCGGGTCTGAGACTTGTCGGAGACATCCACCATATGTGCCTGGCCGGCGTCGTCGTAGTGAGAGAGTTTACTCATCGGGATTTAGCGTAGCAGGAGCGTGACCGGATCGCCTGCCGATATGCTCTCGCGGTCTGAGGGAAGAACGGCATAGCAGTTGGCGCGGGCATTCGCCGCGAGATCACCCGAGCCTTGCCAGGGCACCAGGCGGACCGTGGGTGTCAGCGACGATTCGAGATGTGCCGGTAAAAAGCGGGTGAGGCCGGATTTGTGCTTCATCGGCTCGGCGGCTGCCGCCTGCGCAAAGAGGGTCGACAGGTTTGACTGTCCGCCGAGGGCTCGAAGCATGGGCGCGGCAAAGAGCAGGAAGGTGACCTGCGTAGAGACAGGATTGCCGGGGTGGCCGAAGAAATACGGGCCGTTGTGCAGACGGCCGAAGACAGCGGGTTTGCCAGGCTGGATTGCCGCGCCAGTGAAGTAGAACTCGGCGCCAAGCTCGGCGAGTACTTCTTCGACGAGGTCATGTTTTCCGACAGATACTCCGCCGGAGAGCAGGATCAGATCGTGGGAGCGAGCCTGAAGCAAGAGATCACGAAGCGATTCACGGGTATCGGCAGCAATGGGCAAAGCCGATGGAATGCCGCTTGACTCGCGAACCAGCGCCGCGAGCGTGTGCGTGTTGGAATTGCGGATCTGGTGCGGAAGCGGAGTCTCCTCGACCGTCACCAGCTCGTCGCCAGTAGCAAGGATAGCGACCGAGGGTTGTGCGTATACCCAGAGTTGGCTGCCGCCGACACTGGCCGCAAGACCTATCTCAGCGGAGCCAAGACGGGCGCCTGCAGGCAGGATAGCCTGACCTGCTACGGCCTCAGAACCTGCGGGAACGACATTCTCTCCAGAACCGAGGATGCGGTCTGATGAGAGTGAGATCCGGTCGCCGGAGCGCTCGACGTGTTCGAGCATTACCACTGCGTCGGCGCCTGGGGGGACAGGAGCGCCAGTCATGATCTCGACCGTCTCTCCGGGGGAAATGGCACTTCCCTGCCAGACTCTTCCGGCAGGGAGGAAACCGGTCACGTTCGCCTGCCGGTCGCGGCTGAAACTTGCAGCATCAACGGCGTAGCCATCCCGGGTAGAGCGGTGGAAGGGTGGCTGGTCGCGATCGGCGAGCAGTGGAGCTGCCAGGGTGCGGCCCAGGGCTTGTTCCAGAGGGATGGACTCGACAGCCGGTGCGGGGAGGTTTCGCGCGTGTTCGAGGACGAGGTCGAGGGCTTGTGTGAAGGTGAGCAAGATAGGCTCCCGAAAGTTTCTGGGTATTCCCTGCCCACCCTAACTCCGTGAGGGTGGGGCACCCTGGTAGTTGAAATATCTTTTGTAAGAAAGTTCGAGTGGCGGAAAATGCGAAGGCCCCACAGAGCGTGGGGCCTTCGCGTAGATCACAAGCGGCTTACTTCTTCTTGCCGGCCTTGTAGGTGGACTTGATCTCAGCACCGATGCCGGTGAGGATGCCCTTGACCTCTTCGGCGTGAGCGCCGTTGGGGTCAAGCTCCAGGTACTGCTGGTAGGCTTCGACCGTTCCCGGAGGAGCGGTGATCTTGTTGGTCTTCGGATCGACCGTCGCCTTGGGAATCAGGGCTTGGCCCTTGATGTAGTAGGCCATGGCCTGGTTAGGATCGGCAGCGATGGACTTATCCGCGGCGGCAGCGGCTGCTTCGAGCTGCTGGCCGTTGTAGAAGGTGGCTGCGGCGTTGAAGTAGTAGGTCTTGGCCTTGGCCGGATTGGTCTTGGCGGCGTCTTCGTACGCGGCGTTGGCTTCGTCAACCTTGCCTGACTTGGCGAGAGTTGCGCCCAGGTTGCCCAAGGCCTCGCCCGCGATTTCGGGGTTCGGCTTCTTGGCGGTAGCGTTCAGATCCTTGACCTTCTTGTAGGCATCGGCGGCCGCAGCGTACTTGGCCTGGACGTCGGGATCGGTGGCGGAGGGCTTACCGGCCTTTTTGTCGTTCGCAGCAGCGGTATCAGCCTGGCCAAGCAGAGCATTGCCGTACTCGAACCAGAGAATCGGCTCGTCGGGCTTGGCGTCGACAGCAGCCTTCATCGTGTTGGCGGCTTCGTCGTAGTTTTTGCTGGACATGGAGGCGCGGGCGGCGCTCAGGGACTGGTTCAGATTGGCGACTTTGGCGTTCGCGGCCGTCGCAGCAGCATTCTGCTTCTTGAACTCCTCGAGCTGCTTCTTCTCTTCCGGAGTCATCTTGTCCGTAAATTCCTTACGGGTCATATCGATGTCGACGACTTTGTCCTGACCAGAGGTGAGGGTGACATTGTCGAGGAAGTCGATGCTGCGACCGTCGGCGGAGAAGTAGATAGCGACGTAGGTATCGGGAGCGACATCGCTTCCCTTGTAGTTACCGGTGCCGTCAATCGGGAAGGTGTAGGCGTACTTGCGGCTCTTCTCATCAGCGCTGCGGTCCTTTGTCAGCTTGACGGAGCCGGATGTCATGGCCTGGCCGGCGGGATTCTGAACGTGGCCGTGGATGCTGGCCGGGGCCTGCTGCGCCACAATGGCGACCGGGGCGGAGAGCGCGAGCGCGACGAAGGCCACGCCCATCGAGTTACGGAAGGTGATCATGGTGATTTTCTTCTTCTCCTGGGGCGCGCTAGCTGAGCAGGCGCCGTGTCTGCTTGAAATGTTAAACCCTGAAATCTGGCGTTCGTTGTCTGCGGCAAGCCTAGGTTCAGCGCGCCGCGTAGGGTACGGGATCGGCCGCTCCTGCCTCGCGGAACGCCCTTAACCGTAGGACGCAGCTTTCACAGGTTCCACAGGCGGCGTCCTGCCCGGAATAGCATGACCAACTTACATGGAACGGAGCACCGAGTTCAACTCCCAGCCGGACGATCTCGGACTTTTTCAGGTGAATCAGAGGCGTCAGGATGCGAATATCGCCCTCTTTGGTTCCAGCCTGAATGAGCTGATTGAAGGCCTGATAGTACGCCGGGCGGCAGTCAGGGTAGCCGGATGAGTCCTGCTCGACGGCTCCGATGAAAACCGTCTTCGCGCCCAGTACCTCGGCCCAGGAGACGGCAGCGGAGAGAAAATGCGCGGTCCGCTGCCCATAGGAGAAGTGAACGGCGTAGGCGTCGAAATCACGTGTGGCAAGCGCAGCACAGACGACAGAGTCCATGCCACCGGAGAGCGAGACTACGGCGCGGGGCCGGTTAGAGGTCGTTGCCATCGTCTGCGAGCGGCGCTCCTTCTGCGGGTGCGGGTGGATTGTTCAGGAGTTCCAGAGCCGTCTCTTCATCGGCACGACGCACCTCAAGGCGCGATCCGACTCCCGCAGGAATCACATGACTGGCCTCATCGCCGGAGAGAAAGAATTCGATGCCAGCCGACTCGAGAATACTGCTGGCCAGATCAGCCTCGGCAGGATTGGAAAAACGGGCGACAGTCACCAGATCGTCAGGGTTCTTGCTGGTCGAGCTCATTACGGGGTCCCTTCCGGAAAAGCAGTTCCTAGTTGCTAGATGCTAGTTCCTGGTTGCCGGTTGGTGAAAGGGCACCGCAGGATTTGGCTGGGCCTGACCCTTAGACGCCTTTTTTCTGGGGTTCCCAGATAAATTTGTGGATCTGGAGGCTGAGGCGGGCGGGCAGGCCGTCGGCGAGCATCCACTCCACGAGGAGGCGGGGATCCAGGGTTGCGTTGTCGACGGTCCGCAGTGGGGAGGGCGTCTTCTGGAATGCCGGGGACAGCAGGACGTGGCCGCACCTTGCCGCGATCGCGTGTTCCCGCATGAAGTCACGGGCGAACTCATAGTCGGCCCGGTCGCTGATGACGAACTTCACCTCGTCGTTTCCGGTGAGCACGTCGAGATTAGGCATGTGGAAGCTGTTGGCCGCTGAACCGGCGCCGGGGCACTTTACGTCCACGATCTTATGGACAGCTCGGGGAACGTCAGCCAGGGGGCGCTCGCCGCTGGTCTCCATCATGATGGTGAAGCCTTTTGCCAGGAGGCGATCCATCAGGGAAAGTAGCTCGCGCGCCTGCAGCATGGGCTCGCCACCGGTGAACTCCACCAGGGTGCAGGGAAAGAGAGCGGCGAGTTCCTCTTCAATCTGTTCGAGCGTGTAGGGCTTGCCACCGGCAAAGGTGTACTCGGAGTCACACCACGAGCAGCGCAGGTTGCAGCCTGCCAGCCGAACGAAGATACACGGCATGCCGGCGAAAGACGACTCGCCCTGTACCGATTTGTAGAGTTCGATAAGGTGCACGGGTTTACTCGAAGTAGCGGGCCATGGAGGTGTCGGTCTCGTACATGACGCAGTCCTTCACCGAGACGCGGCCATTGGTCATCTCCAGCATCTGCTTGCTGGTCTCCTGGTAGAAGTAGCGAGCCAGATTTTCAGCCGAGGGATTGACCTGGTCGAAGGGCTTGAGATCGTTGATCATCTGGTGGTCGAGGTAGTTGACCACGGGACGCATGACCTGCTTCAACAGTTTGAAATCGAGCAGCAGACCGCTGTCGTCCAGTTCCTTGCCCTGCAAGGTGACCAACACACGGTAGTTGTGCCCGTGCGGGTTCTCGCACTTGCCGTGGTAGTTGCGGAGGTAGTGGCCTGAGGAGAAGGTCGCCTCTACGGTGATTTCAAACATGACGCGGTCTGCTTTCTGAAAATGCTTCAGTACTCAGTTTACTAGCTAGTTGCCGATTGCTCGTTCCTGGTTGCTGATTGCTCGACAGCAACAGCAAATTGAAGAATTGAAGGATCGAATCATTGAATAAAAACGCCGCCCAGAGCGCCCCAATGCCCTGCCTTTTCTACGAGTTACGGCGATTGCGGCGCTGATCCTCAGCGCGGCGCTCAGCCTGCTCGAACAGGGTAGAAAGCACGCCGCTGAGAGCAACGATGAGCGAGATCACAAGCAGGATGAGGCCCATGGTGCGCCACAGCGAGACGTCGCCGGGCGAGCCGGGCTCACGAGCGATGTTCGTATAGGCCAGACCGCAGGAGATCAGAGAGAACAATAAGAGCGTGCCGGCAAGAATGAAGAGATTTCGTCCCACGCTTTCTATTAAACGCGATTTGCTTTGACCACGGGAGCGATCGGACGTAGCGCCATTGCCGTTTAGGCAGAAAAGCAGATCCCTGCGGGGGACCCCGACGCTCGAATACCCCACCCTTCGTGATGAAACCGCGAAGAATGGGGCAACGAAGATCGTGCTTTCACTCCGTAGTTCGATCCACCTAAGGGAGATAGGTTGGAACGCGGTCGCCCTCTTTGGACAGCCATGTGCGCACTGGATCGGGATTCAGAGCGCGTAGCGTGGAGACGACGGTGCGGGCATTGAGCTGCGCTCCTTCGAGCGAGGTGTGGGTATGGGGGTCGGCGAAGAGTTTTTCGACCGCTTCGTGCGACATCGCGTCGTACGCACGGGCGATGGCCTCATTCAGGTCAAGGAAGGCGACGTGCTCCTGCTCGGCGACTTCGTGCGCCCATGTGCCGTACTGATCGCGGTGGATCTTCCCGGTGGTCTCATCCCAGATCTTGCGTGGGATCGGAGAACAGATGATCGGGATCGCACCTTTGGCCTTGGCCTCGCGTACAAACTGCCGCAGATACCAGCCGTAACTGTGCACGACTTCATATTTTCGGGTGATGGGAT
>JAEKKE010000123.1 GCA_019510535.1 Acidobacteriota bacterium | reverse complement strand
ATGGTGGAGAGTGCGACGACCTTGCCAGGCTTCGCAGCCTCCAAAGCAGTGCGAACCGATTTAATGGCCGCGGTGGAGTCGGTATACCCGGGCGCCGGATCGAAGACTGGCGGAAGCATCACGAAGACAGCTTCGGCATCGGCGAATGCACGCGTAAGTGCTGCCGTATCGTCCGTGGATGCAACAGCGATCTCCGCCCCGGCGCGTTTCCATGTTTCCCCTTTATCAGCGCTGCGAACCAACACGCGTACTTTTTTGCCTGCGGCTAATAGTTTGCGGGCGATTGCTCCGCCTACCTGCCCTGTGACTCCCATGACTGCAATCATTTCTCTTTGCTCCTTCGCTCGATCTGCAGATAGGACGCGGTGCCACCGGCACCTGATCGTGATATTGATGCATGGCAGTCATGACATACTGTCATGAATCCAATGAACTTCGATGAACGGACATTGAACGGGATGGGGGTACTGGCTGCGGTCGTCCGTAGCGGGAGCTTCGCTGCAGCGGGAAAAGTGCTGTGCATCTCGCAGTCAGGTGTAAGCCGTGCGATCTCGCGCCTGGAGCAGCGGGTTGGGGTCCGTTTGCTGGAGCGCACCAGCCGGTCGGTAACCCTCACAGCAGAGGGGCGACGTTTGCATGAGCAGATTCTTCCGCTGCTGGCAGGCTTGGAGGAAGCCGCTGCGTCGATCCAGAGCGATGGCACAGAGATCTCCGGAAGGTTGCGGGTAAATGCCGACGCCCTGTTTACGCAGTTACTGCTGGGATCGCGGTTGCGAGAGTTTCTGGAACAGTATCCGAGGCTGACGCTGGAGCTGGATACGGGAGCTCGCGCAAGAGACCTGGCGGGCGAGGGATACGATCTCGCAATCCGCTTCGGCGATCCGCCGGAGTCGAGCATGATCGCCCGCAGGCTGCTGGAGGCTCGTGTTCTGACGGTGGCCGCTCCGGCATACCTGAAACGTCACGGACAGCCGAAGAGCCCGGAAGAGTTGCGCGAGGGACACGTGCTGATCGACTATCGCGATCCTGACAGCGGACAGCCCTTTGAATGGATCTTCCAGCGGGGACGGCGGCGGATCAGCATCGAGACACGCGGACGCCTAATGGTGAATGACGTGGTGACCATGCATGCGGCATGTCTTTCGGGATATGGAGTCGCGCAGGTGCTGGAGCTGGGGATGGAGAAGCATCTGCGTTCTGGGCGGCTGGTGGAGCTGTTTCCGGATTGGCCGGAGGAGAGATTCCCCTTGTTTGCGCTGTACCCGTCGAGGAAGCATCTGCCGCTGAGGACGAGGGCGTTTCTGGAATTCGTGGAACAAGTTGCTGGTTCCTAGTTGCTGGTTGCTAGCAACCAGCAACTGCCTTTAAAAGCCAAAGGCCAGGACTTTCGTCCTGGCCTTCGTGTTTCTGTTAGGTCCCGCCTCCGGTGCTCTCCCGCCCGTTTGCGCGGCGTTCTCCTCTCCGCGAAGAACGTTGGTCCGCGTTCCCAGTCGTGGCATGCACGTCGGCTGCAAGGAATTGGACTGCCAGCCGAAGGGCGAGTTGCCAAACTACTTCTTGGACGGAGCGATGACGTCCTTGGCGGCCTTAGCAACGCGGAACTTAACCACGGTCTTGGCCTTGATCTTGATGGTCTCGCCGGTCTGGGGGTTGCGGCCCAGACGAGCCTTGCGCTCCGCCTTTACAAGCTTGCCGATTCCGGGAATCGTGAACTCGCCGTTCTTCTTGGTCTCCTTGACCGCGGTCTCGGACAGGAGGTCAAAGAAAGCGCCAACCTGCTTGTTCGTCAACTCAAGCTTCTCGGCCAGTGCGCGGATGAGGGCGGTCTTGGTCAGTCCCTTTGCCATTGTGTGTATCTCCTTAGTGCGTTCTACAGAATCTGGTTGTCAGGATGCTTGCCCGGTCCCACGCACCTTTTGGCAATCGATAAATCGCCAGTGTTTACGCGGGTGGAAAGAACCTACCGCAACTCACACTGAGGCTTTGGCGAACGAAAGTCAAGGCCCAAACTTCAGTTTCCACAGGTTTTTTCCGTGTTTTCTCGGTTTTTGTCGCTTTTTAGGTACCAACGGGCTAAAACACGGCAATTTACAGGTGGATTCGGCTCATCACCAAGGGTTCTGCTCAAGCGAGAAATCGTATGAGGAGAACGGGCGCGCGTTAGGACTGAACACGTGCCAGCACGGCCAGCAGAGCTCCGAGATCGGCATCGCCGACATCGCCGACGGCTGTAATCGTAAGTCCATTTGCCGTCGTCGAACGGAGCCGATAGCCATGCCGATCGTTTGAGAGCGGTGCGAGGACGTCTTGTTGCATCACGAAAACCGAGACGTGGTGCTTGCGCATCAGGAACAGGAGTTGTGCGGCGGGCTTGCCGCCGACGTAGGTAAGATCCGCGCCCTGAAGCACTGTCTCCGCAGGTAGGTCTGCAGGCTCCGGGAGATTGAAGGAATAAGGCAGCTTGCCCTGAAACCAGGGTTTCACGGTGTGCCGGTCTGACGATAGAACCTGTGGGGCAGAACTCTCCGGTAAGACAGCCAGGTGTTGATCAAACAGCTCGGCGACCATGGGCGATGGAGTCGATCGAAGCCCGCGCCATTGAAGCACCGAAATTGCAAGCAGGATCAGGGCGGCGATCGCGGCCCAGGTATACATCCGCATGGGAACCGTGCGGGCGACTGAAGTGCGTCCGCGCGTCGTAGCTACGAGGCGGGCCCGCATCTCCGGCGAGAGCGTGTAACGTTGCGCTGCGCGCGCCGTTGCGGCCTTGAGTTGTGTGGCGGAGAGAACAGCCAGCGCGCAGGCATGGCACGCAGCAAGATGCTCCTGCGCGGCGGCAATCTCCTGCGCCGCAAGCTCATGATCGGCAAGCGCAGCGATGGTCGTGGGAGTGAGATGATCGGCGCTCATCGAGAACCTCCAAATCGCGGCTGCAGAATTTTGCGCAGTGCCTGCCGGGCGCGGGCGAGGCGCGACATCACGGTACCGGTAGGGATATCGAGGATGCCGGCAATCTCCTTGTAAGAGAGCCCTTCCAGATCGCAGAGCAGCAATACCTCGCGCAACGGAGGCGAGAGCTGCGCTAAGGCATCTTGCACCAGCGCGATGTTGTCGAGGCGGATAAGCTCCTGCTCCGGTGTAAGACCGGGGCTTGGCGGGTCGAAAGCATCTTCCTGGTCTTCAAGAAATACCGTGCGTGAGCCCGCAATGGCCGTACGAGAGTTCAGAAATGCGTTGCGCTGGATGCGAAAGACCCATGCTTTAAAGTTGGTTCCTTGTTGAAAGCTGTCGAAGGCACGCAGAGCCTTGGACAGAGTCTCCTGCACAAGGTCTTCAGCCTCAGCCTCATCGCGGCAAAGCCAGCGGGCGTGGTTGTAGAGAGCGGCAAGCTGCGGCAGAGCGAGATCTTCAAATCCCGCACGCGAGCGCTTGCCGAAGTCCATGGCGATGATCTTAGACGAACTCATATTCGCCGACCCACTCCCGCCTGCTCCGAAGATAGGCGGAGGCGAACCGCGGCGAAGGAAAGTTGCGAAGGCCATCGACTGTTTAACCAGCGAACAGCTTTTTTATTCCATCGCGTTTTAACCGGAATAATCCAGACTCCGCGCGGTTCTCTGCCATGGAGGGAAGAGCAATGGCAGAGAACAAAAGGCAGGATGAGAACAAGCGAGCTGGAGACGGGATCGACCGCCGTCAGTTTCTGGAGTGCATGGCCTGGGCGGGAACCGGACTGCTTTGGACGATGGCTGGAGGCGTGCCTACGGCAAAGCTGCTGGCACAGGGAACAAAACAACGGGTGACAGGGCACGAGGGCTTCTCGTTCGTGCAGATCAGCGATTCGCATATCGGCTTCAACAAGGGAGCGAATCCCGATGTCACAGGAACATTGCAGACAGCGATTGAGCGGGCAAAGATGCCGGGTGGAGCGGCGCCGGAGTTTCTGTTGCACACAGGCGACATTACGCAGAACTCAAAACCCGCCGAATTCGACACTGCCGCTCAGATCGTGAAGGGTTTTGGGAAAGAAGTCTTCTACGTTCCGGGAGAGCATGACTTCATCGACGACGGCGAACAGTACAAGCAGCGCTTCGGCAAAGGAACACACGGCACCGGTTGGTACAGCTTCGATCACAAAGGCGTGCGTTTTCTTGGGCTGAACAACTGCGTTCAGGTCGATGCGATGGGCAACCTCGGCGCCGAGCAGCTTGCGTGGATGAAGGCGGAGCTGAGCGGTTTGAGTGCGTCAACCCCGATCGTCGTCTTCGCGCACATCCCGTTGTGGATGGTGTACGAGCAATGGGGCTGGGGCACAAAGGATGGGGAGCAAGCGCTTGCTCTGTTGAAGCGGTTCGGATCGGTGACGGTACTGAACGGGCATATCCACCAGGTGGTGCAGAAGGTGGAGGGGAATGTGACCTTTCATACGGCTCGCGCGACAGCCTTTCCGCAGCCGGCGCCAGGAGCGGCGATGAATCCGGGACCGATGGTCGTGCCCGCAGGTAAGCTTCGGTCCGCTCTCGGAGTGACGCATGTCAAGGTTGCACGCGGCCAAAACCATCTGGCGGTCGTAGACCACGCGCTGGCGGAGCAGGCATGAATGCGATGAGGCTTGCCGTGGGCGTGCTGCTCTG
Source organism: Acidobacteriota bacterium (assembly GCA_019510535.1). GTDB lineage: Bacteria > Acidobacteriota > Terriglobia > Terriglobales > Acidobacteriaceae > Terriglobus. The sequence continues at coordinate 3,690 of JAEKKE010000123.1, read as the reverse complement.
CAGCGCTGTCTCGATCGCGGCAGGAAGCTGGCATCCCTGGGGTGATGTGCATACGATCCCTCCCTCAGACCGCAGCACCTTGCTGCAAGGGGCGGGCCTTCCGGCGCAGGCGCGTGCGGTGCTTCTTACCAAGTGCGCCGACTGTCACTCGGAGACAACCGCGTGGCCCGCCTATGCACGGTTTGCTCCGGGAAGCTGGCTGATTGAGCGTGACGTCGCGGAAGGGCGGCGTCACCTCGATCTCTCTCAGTGGCAGCGCCTCTCTGCCGAGCGGCAGGAGGTGTTGAAGCAGGAAATTGCGCAGCAGGCGAAGCGAGGATCGATGCCGCCGATGCAGTACCGCTGGCTCCATCCCGGCGCGGCGCTGACGAAGGATGAGGTCGAAGCGTTGACGAGCCTGCTGCCAGCAGATGAAGGTGGCAGCGGTACGAGTGATGCGGTGCGCGGCAAAGCTCTGTTCGAGCGGCGATGCACGGGATGTCATGCGCTGGATAGCAACCGTGAAGGACCGAGGCTGCGGGGTGTCTTTGGACGGCAGGCAGGGAGTGCCGCAGGGTTCACGTATTCGTCTGCGTTGCGCGAGAGGCATGTTGCCTGGAACAGCATAGATCTGGAACGGTGGCTGCGCGACCCGGAGGAACTGGTGCCTGGGAACAATATGGACTTCAGTGTTCCGAAGAGTCAGGAGAGAGCGGATATTGTGGCGTTTTTGGCTTCACTGAAGTGAAGAAGGTTGAAAGTCAAAAGTTGAAAGTTGAAAGACGTACTGTATGGGTGAATTTAGTCTCCTGCCTCCCTCTGGTGAAGTTGGTCGCGCATAGCGCGATACCCAGGTCCCTAAGGGACCTGGGACACCAACAATGTGCGTTAGAGGCCGAAGATTGGTCTGCGCTTCTGGGGTAGCAGAGGTGTGTTGATCAGTGTGACCAGAGGAGCGATGGCTTTGAAGCGCTTGGCTATCTCCTTGCCTACTGCGGGCGTGAGGACAGTATCTGCCGGCAGAGTGACGGAGCGGCCCCACTGCTTGTTGCGGATGAGATCGATCGCCGGGTGATCGGCTGGAAAGCCTTTTGGGGGACGCGTAAGCGAGGTCGCTTCATCGTGCGGAAAGAGCTTCACCAGTGGCTTCGCCGTGTAGAGCTTGCGCATCTCCGCGTGATGGTCGAGCAGGTAGCGGCGGACAGCGAGCAATTGCTCAGGCTGCGGCATATAGCAGCCGGCAGCGATCAGCAGCTCTTTGCCAGACAGATGGAAGTAGAACCCGGCGCCTGAGGTCTTTTCGAGACCAGTGCGTACCCACCATGCGCCGATGTGCTCCTTGTAGGGGCGCTTGTCGTTGGAGAAACGGGTGTCGCGATAGATGCGGAAGAGGATCTTCTGCGGTGGACGCACGTGATCGGGAGCGAAGTCTTCCATGGCGTGGGTGATCTCAGAGATCAGCGCCAGCATGGGAGTCTTCAGCTCGCGTTCGAAGACCTCTTTGCGCGGTTGGAACCAGTCACGGTCGTTATTGCGCTTGAGATCGCGCAGGAACTTCAGGGCTGCAGGGGTAAAGTGTGTTGCCATGGCGTGCGGTGAGCGTTACTCCCATCCACTGAGCACCAGCTTACCGCGCACCTTGCCGGTAGCGATGCGTTCGTGCGCAGAGCGCAAATTCGCGGAGTTGATGATGCCGAGATTCTCGCCGGCGGTGGTGCGGATGGCGCCGGAGTCGACCATAGTGGCGACCTGCTGGAGAAGCTGGCCCTGCTGTTCGATATCTGCGGTCTGGAAGATGGAGCGGGCGAACATGTACTCCCAGTGCAGCGAGGCCGCCTTGCGCTTCAGTAGCTTCACGTCGATGGATGCAGGATCGTCGATCAGACCAAAATGACCTTGCGGCGCGAGCACCTCGGCGAGCTGCGGAAAGTGATCCTGCGTATTCGTAAGGCTGGCGATCAGGTCGGGCTGGCGGCCGTTGAGCTGCGGCGGAAGCGGCTGAGAGTGATCGATCACCTGGTGCGCTCCCAGCTCCTCAACCCAGGATTTCGTCTCGGGCCGCGAGGCAGTGCCGATGATGTGCAGGCCGGTTAACTGACGGGCGAGCTGGACCAGGATGGAGCCGACTCCGCCGGCGGCACCGACGATCAGAAGTGAGCGCGTGTCGTCCTTGCGTCCAGGGACGACGCCAAGCCGGTCGAAGAACAGCTCCCAGGCGGTGATGGCGGTAAGCGGGAGGGCGGCGGCGTGGTCGAAGTCCAACGACTTCGGCTTGCCGGCCACAATGCGCTCGTCGACGAGGTGGAGCTGGGCGTTGGTGCCCTGGCGCAGCAGAGTACCGGAATAGAAGACCTCGTCGCCGGGACGGAAGTTCTTGACCTCGGGGCCGACCGCCTTCACCACACCGGCGGCGTCGTAACCGAGGACACGGTAAGGCTGACCGTCGACAGGACCGGCGCTCTGCCGGACTTTCATATCGACCGGGTTGACGGAGATGGCTTTGACCTCAACCAGAAGGTCGCGGCCAGCGGCGACGGGATCCGGGAGCGTGATGTCCTGCAAAACGTCGGGAGGTCCGGGCTGGGTATATCCAATGGCGCGCATCGTATCCTTTTGAGACTCAGATGCCGATAAGGGGTCTGAAGCATCTGATTTATAGATCGAGGTTAGATCATGATTCGCGCGTGCCACCAATGCGGGCAAAAGAACCGGATTCCGTCCAGGCATCTGGCGGATATCGGCCGGTGTGGCAAGTGCAAGGCTCCGCTGCCGCCGGTCGCAGCGCCGATCGCCGTGAATGCAGCGGAGTTCGATGAGATCGTGCAGCAGTCGCCGGTGCCTGTGCTGGTGGACTTCTGGGCAGATTGGTGCGGTCCCTGCCGCATGGCCGCGCCGTACGTCGCCGAAGTAGCCAGCGCCATGGCGGGAGAGGCGCTGGTGCTGAAGGTGGATACCGAGGCGAATCCGCAGTTGAGCGCGCGATACCAGGTACGGGGCATCCCGAACTTTATCGTCTTTCGCAATGGCCGGGTCATGGCACAGCAGGCCGGCGTGGTTCCGGCAGAGCAGATGATGCAGTGGATCAGGGCGGCGAAAAACAGTTCCTAGTTGCTGGTTGCTAGTTGGGTTTCAGAACCGGTTGGAATCTTGGGGTTGGCGGAGTAAAAATATCGGCATGCGTGCCCTGGTTGGTTTGATTGCCTGTCTCCTCTCTACTTGTGCCTGGGCGCAGGATGTGTGCCGGCAGATCGGCGCCGATGATTGCCGCGACTCGATTGCGTTCCTGCATGAGTTCCGGGCGGCCCTGGAGAAGAACGATAAGGTGGCGGTGGCCTTGATGCTCGACTACCCGGTGCGCGCCACGGTGAAAGGCAAGCCGAAACTGGTCTCCCGGCAGGGATTGCTCGAACACTTTGATGAGATCTTCGATCCGGCGACGCGGTGCGCCATCCTGAAGTCCGAGGATAAGGACCTCTTCCACAACTGGCAGGGGTACATGATCGCTGACGGTCGCATCTGGTGGGACAAACGGGCTCCGAAGGGCACACCGAAGGTGAAGCTGGCCGATGCGGAGTTCGTGCGGATGCTTCCGTTCCATGTCATCACCATCAACAATGGCGGGCCGACGACGGTGGCGGCTTGCGGCGGGAAGTAGAACCTCGATCCGAAAACTATCGGTAGAGAAGCAGATTTCTCCGCTGCGCTACGAAA